>JACPTJ010000104.1 GCA_016192835.1 Betaproteobacteria bacterium | reverse complement strand
TCGGTGCGCAAGCGCACCCTACACCGAAAATTTATCGCGGAGGTTGCGCGCGGCTTCCTGGATCGCCTCGATCATTTTGGTGTAGCCGGTGCAGCGGCACAGGTTTCCGGCGAGCGCATTGCGGATCTGCTGTGCTGTGGGGTCGGGGATTTCGTCCAGTAGCGCCTTGGCCGACAGGATGACACCCGGCCCGCAGAAGCCGCACTGCAGCGATGCGTGATCCTCGAATGCCTTCTGGATCGGGTGCAGCCGGTCCATGCTGGCGAGCCCCTCGATAGTCAGCACTTCGCGGCCGTCGGCCTGGCCGGCCAGCATCAGGCATGCGTTGACCGGTTTGCCGTCGACGATCACGGTGCACGCGCCGCAATCGCCGACGTCGCACCCGAGCTTGGCGCCGGTCAGATTGAAATTATCCCGCAGCAGCCTGAGCAATGTTGTTTCCGGTGGGACGGACGCAGCGCGCGTTTCGCCGTTCACGATGATGGATACGTTCGCCACGTCAAGTCTCCTGATTGCGCTTCGCCTGTGCCTGCGCGTAGGCGTTTTCCAGCGCGCGCCGGGTGAGCACTGCGATCAAATCCCGCCGGTATCCGGCAGAGGCGCGAAAATCGCTGATCGGTTTCGCCTCATTGACGGCGATGCGGCCGGCCTCAGTCATCGCCTCGGGCGTAATCGAGCGGCCTTCAAGGTACGCTTCGGCTTGCAGGATACGTATCACTTTGGGCGCGACCGCGCCGAGCGCGATCCGGGGCGCGACGAATACGTGCTTGTCCCAGTCGACCCACAGGCTTGCGGCGGCATTGACCAATGCC
Organism: Betaproteobacteria bacterium; assembly: GCA_016192835.1. Taxonomy (GTDB): domain Bacteria; phylum Pseudomonadota; class Gammaproteobacteria; order Burkholderiales; family SG8-41; genus PALSA-1004. The sequence goes on along the minus strand of JACPTJ010000104.1, from coordinate 16,755 downwards.
AGCGCCTGTCCTTTGCGCAAGCCGGACTTCAAAAAATGCGCCGGCTTGCCGAGATTTCGTTTGGGAATGACGATCTCCACCAGCAATTCGCCGGGTTTGAGGATCGTCTTGCGGGGCCCGATGAAAAACTCCACGAGCGGGATCTGCCGGCGGCCGGTGGATGCGGCGACGGTGACCAGCGCGTCGAGCACGATCAGGGTGGGACCGCTGTCCATGGACGGCACACCTGTCACGAGGTTGCCGCCCAGCGTGCCGAGATTCCGGGTCTGCACGGCGCCGATGGTGTGCGCCGCATCGACCAGGGCCGGGAACATCCCGCAGATGAGCGGCGAGCGCATGATTTCGGTATGCGTGACCAGCGCGCCGATGCTGAGTCCCTCGCCGGTGATCGCGATGCTTTTCATATCCTCGGCGCGCGAGATATCGACGATGACTTGCGGAGTATGGGACGCGGACTTGAGCTCGACCAGCAGATCGGTACCTCCCGCGAGTATCCTGGCGGACGCGCCGTGCTCCGCGAGCAGGGCGACCGCGTGCCGGGAATCCCTGGCGGTGACGAGATCGAATGCTCTCATGCATCGGCTCCGGTTCAGCGCTTGACAGTGCGGCGCTTGCGCCCGGTGCGGGCGAGCCCGGCCATCTCGCCCAGTACCGCGCCAACCGAGCCGCTGTCCTGCTTGGCGTAACCCGCGGCCATCGCAGCGGTATCGCAGCGGTATAAAGGGGCGCGCAAGTCGCGAAAAGCGGTGTCGGGCAATCGAGCTGCGTTGCGAAGTCCGCAATGAGATGCATATCTTTCTGCCACACTTCGACCTTCATGGTCGCTTCGCGGTAGTCGTCCGCCACCATCATCGGGCCGCGCACCTGCAGCATGCGCGAGCTGCCGGCGCCATCGCTGACCACCTTGAGGGTGAGCGCAGGGTCGAGCCCCGCCTTTTTCGCCAGCACCAGCGCCTCGGCGGCAGCAACGTTATGGATCGCGACCAGCAGGTTGGCGATGAACTTCATTTTGATTCCCGTGCCGAACGCGCCGAGGTAGAAATGCGCGCGGGAGAAGCCTTCGAAGACTTCTTTGCACGCGTTGCAGGCGGCACGCGGGCCGCTCGCGTAGACATTGAGATCCTTGGTGCGCGCCTGTGCACCGGTCCCGCTCAACGGACAATCGAGCAGCGTGATAGCCTTGCGCGCGAGCGCGCGGCGTGCAGCTTCCTTAGCAGCGAGCGGCAGCGTGCTCGTTTCGACGACGATGAGGCCCCGACGCGGCGCGTGGGCGAGTTCGCTTGCCACGGCTTCGAGCGCGGCCACCGAAGGCAGCGAAGTGACGACGATCGGCACACGGCGTGCGACCTCGGCGGTCGAGCGCGCCGCGACGCCGCCCCCACGAGCGAACGCTTGCCGCGCCGCCGGCAGCACATCGTAGCCGACGACGCGAAATCCCGCCCGCAACAGGTTCGATGCCATCGCCGAGCCCATGATGCCGAGCCCGATCATGCCTACGCTTCGATTCGTCTTTATGATGGTCTCCGCGGGTTCAGGAAATGAGCAACGGGGAGCCCGTGGTACGGCATGCCGAAACCGCCCAGCCCCACAAATCCGAGATGCCAGCATTCTAACTCAAAAGAGTAAGCCTCCAGCGATGCCGTGGAACTCGCCATCGAGCGCATGACCTGCCGTAACGCCAGTTGCGAACCCTCGGCAACCGTGGATCGGGCCGCGCCCCTGACGCTCCTGCTTGAATTTTCGGTGTAGGGTGCGCTTGCGCACCGATTGCCGGATGGTGCGCAAGCGCACCCTACTTTATTCCAGGCCAAGCGCTCAGGGCCGCCTCAGAACGCGCGGCAGAATCGGCCGGGGAGCGGACTCCGGCGACGGGCGGATCGATTTTTCTGACGCTTATTGACAACCTTCCGACGATTGTGGATTATCGACCCCCTACAAGCATTACAACAACCATTTTCACTGCATGCAGTGATTGCTGCGTGGGTTTTTCCAAGGAGGGGTTATCATGAAAACGATCCGTCACGAATTATTGCCGGCACTGCTTCTCGCTTTTTTCATCGCGCTGGTACCTTTCGCAACGCGCGCCGAAACCATCAAGTTGCGTATCGCGACCGGCCATCCGCCCGGAGTCGTCTATGCCGGCCTGATGAAGGACTACTTCCAGCCGGAACTGAAGAAGCGAGTCGAGGCCAAGACGAAGCACAAGATCGAGTGGGTCGAAGGCTACAGCGGCTCCATCGTCAAGGTCACCGAGACTCTCGAGGGGGTGCAGAACGGTATCGTCGACATCGGCGGCTTCTGCTTCTGTTTCGAGCCCTCCAAGCTGCCGCTGCATGCTTTCCAGGTGATGCTGCCCTTCAGCACCATGGACCCGACGGTGAGCCTGGCGATCGCCCAGGATGTCTACAAGGCGGTGCCGTTCCTCACCGAGGTGTTCGAGAAGAAGTACAACCAAAAGCTCCTGGCGCGCATCGCCGACGGCGGCTATAACCTCGGTACCTCGTTCGACTGGAACAAGGTATCCGACCTCAAAGGCATCAAGATCGCAGGCGCCGGTCTGAATCTGAATTGGTTGAAGTACGCGGGCGTGACTCCCGTGCAAGGCTCGCTCCCGGAAGCTTACACGGGCATGCAAACCCACATTTACGAGGGTTGGATCATGTTTCCAAGCGCCTGGGTCAACCTCAAGCTGTACGAACCGGGCCCGTTCTACACGCTGACGGGGTTCGGCTCAATCACCTGGCATGGCCTGACGATCAACAAGGACACCTGGAACCGCCTGCCCGCCGAGGTAAAGCCGATTCTGCTGGAGGTTGCGCGCGACTACGAGCTGAGGACCGGGACCAACAACAAGGAACGGTATAACCAGGACATCGCAAAACTCAAGGGCGGCCTGGCCAAAGTCAAGGAGCTCGATGCCAAGGTACGGCTCGAATGGGCGCAATCGCTGAAGGACTGGCCGCAGGCGCATGCAAACGAATTGAAGAAACAGGATCTGCCGGTGGTCAAGGTCCTCAACACGGTGCTGGATTCCGCCGAGAAACACGGCTATAAATGGCCGGTACGGTACGTCGTCAAATAGGGCACGTAGACGTAACAGGTAAATTCGTCCGCCGGCGGAACACTCGAATTGGAGTTCCGTCCGGCGCACGCCTGCCGCACTCCGGCCGGCGCCGGCAAGGTTTAGGAAAGAGCGCGGGCGACACGCAAATTTCCGCATGTGGCCGTTCTCGCGTCAACCAATACTGGCATGTCGATCAGAAAAATCAGTGACAAGCTCGCCAAGTTCATGATGGTCATGGCCGCCGTCTGGGCCTTCATCCTGACCTTTATCATTCTTGCCGACATCATCGGGCGCGGCGTGTTCAACCATCCGCTCAACGGTGTCCGTGAGATCGTTGCCAACTCCATCGTGATCATCGTGTTTCTGCAGGCCGGCTATGCAGTACGCAGCCGCTCCATGCTGTCGGCTGACTTTCTCGTCAACCGTTTTCCCCCATTGGCCCGGCGCATTGCGCTGGGGATCGGATACCTGCTCGGCGCGGTGTTCTTCGCGTTCATCATCTGGGGCGGATGGAAATTCGCCATCGACGCCTGGGTCGGAGGCGAATTCGAGGGTGAAGGCGCTCTTCGGGTGCCTTCATGGCCGACCCGCTTCATCATCCTTATCGGCAGCGCGCTCGCCGTCGTCAATTATCTGGTCGTGGCATATCGCGATGTCGTGCAGCCCCGCAACGAGGCTGGTGGCACCGATGACGCGGACGCGGATTTCCGTCCCGCGCCCAGGCTCTGACGCCGGTTTCCCCGCCCCAGCGCGCAATGTTCATCGCGGAAAACAGACGTGTTCGACGTTAACATCGCGGTGATTCTCCTCGTAAGCCTGTTGGTGCTGGTCGCACTTGGCTCGCATATCGGCGCTCGGCATTTATCTCGTGACCGGCAATCTGCACGTGGTGACCACCATGCTGGGCAGCACGGCTTACGAAGCCCTGCGCGACTATGTGTTCGCGGTCATCCCCTTGTTCATGCTGATGGGGGAGTTCATCGGCAGATCAGGCGCGGTCACCGACGTGTACCGAGGCATCAACCGCGTCCTCAGGCGCCTGCCCGGGCGCCTTGCCATCGCAACCGTGCTGGGCAACGCGCTGTTCTCTTTCGTCACCGGCGTGTCCATCGCATCGGCCGCGGCGTTCTCGCGCATCGCCTATCCCGAAATGAAACGCTTCGGATACCATAAAGGATTCGCGCTCGGCGCGGTCGCGGGATCGAGTTGCCTCGGCATGTTGATTCCGCCGAGCGTGTTGATGATCGTCTGGGGAATTCTCACCGAAAAGTCCATCGGCCAGATATTTCTCGCCGGCGTGCTGCCCGGTTTTCTTCTCACCGCCATGTTTATAATCTACATCTTCATGAGCGCGTTGTTCCGTCCGGGTCTGGTCGGCGCCAACCTCGACGCCAAGTCGCACGAAAGCGTCAACGATGTCCCGATTTCGCAGTTGGCGTTAAGCGGGGGCGGCATACTCGCCGTGATCGTGGCCGTGCTCGGCGGCATATGGTTCGGCGTATTCACGCCGACCGAAGGGGCCGGCGCCGGAGCGTTCATCGGGCTCGTGCTGGGCATTTTGAAGGGCATGCGCTACAAGGACATCATCGATTCTATCCTGTCGGTCGGGCGCACCTCAGCGCCGATCCTGCTGCTGCTCGTGGCAGCCTCCCTGTATTCACGCACGCTGGCCATGACCGGCGTCACCAATGGCATTCAGGACCTGTTCCTGGGCGCGGGACTTACGCCGGTCCTCATCGTCGCGATTATGGTGCTCGTCTGGTTCCTGCTGGGCATGGTGATCGATTCGATCTCCATCATGCTGCTGACGGTTCCGATCTTTGCGCCGATCGCCGAAGCGCTGGGGTACGATCCCATCGCATTCTCCATCATCGGCATCCTGGCGATCGAAGCCGGGCTGCTCACCCCGCCGTTCGGATTGCTGGTCTATACGGTCAAGGCGGCGATGCAGGACGAGGACCCCAGCGTCTCGCTCGGTGAAATATTCTGGAGTTCCACCCCCTACTGGGTGATCATCCTGCTGGCCATGGTGCTGATCATCGTGTTTCCCAAGATCGCGACCCTGCTGCCCGGTATGGTATTCGGACCGTGATGAGTGCCCAATTTCGGCAAGTAGCCGGCGATTCTTTTGCATCGAATAATTTGTTTCCTGACAGGAGAATTCAAACGTGAAAAGAAAATATACGCTGCGGTTCGACGCCTCGCGGGAAAAATGGATACTGAAGCACGACGTCAGCGAAAAGGTTATTAAAGTCTTCGACAACAAGGAGGACGCAACCCGCGCGGGGGTATTGCGTAAAGCGCTGGGGCGGGAAGGCGGGACGGTCACGCTGCGTACGCGGACCGGCGTATTCGATGAAGAAAGAACCTTCCCCAGAAGCGCGGACCGCTGATAATCCGCGGGCGGGGGATGCCGGTGAATGATTCGAAATGCCGTCTTGCGGTGGACGTGGGTGGAACGTTCACCGACTTTGTAATACTGAACGAGCAAACCGGGCAGATTCAGACGCTGAAGGTTTCATCCACGCCGCGGGATCCATCGGAGGCGGTGTTGAACGGCGTGCGCCGGGCGCGCGACGAACTTGGCCTGGAACTTGCGCGCGTGAGCCAATTCACGCACGCTACCACGGTATGCTCGAATGTCGTGCTGCAGGGAGTGGGGGCGCGCACCGGGCTGCTGGTGACCGAAGGCTTCCGGGACTTGCTCGAGATCCAGCGCCACAAGCGTTATCGCCTGTTCGACCAGTCCTATCAAAAGATACCGCCGCTGGTGCCGCGCCGCTTGTCCTTTGGCATTCCCGAGCGCATCGATGCGGCCGGCGCGGTGGTGCGGCCTCTGGACGAGGCTGCGTTGAGACAGGCGCTGCGGGAGCTGGAGGCGGCTGGCGTCGAGGCGCTGGGAATCTGCTTCCTGTTTTCGTTCAAGAACGCCGGTCATGAAAAGCGCGCGGGCGAGATCGCGCGGGAGATGTTGCCGCGGTGTTTCATTACCCTGTCGAGCGACATCTACCCGCAGTATCGGGAGTACGAGAGGACGAGCACCACCGTGGTCAACGCCTATCTCGGACCGCGTGTCTCGACGTATCTCGAGCGCATGAGCGATGCGCTGGACCGCGTGGGTATAAAGGTTCCGCTGCACATGATGCAGTCCAACGGTGGGATCATTTCGTGGCGGGAAGCGACCCAGATGCCGTGCCGCGTGGTCGAATCGGGGCCGGCGGCAGGGGTCATCGCCGCAGCCCATTTCGGCAAGCTTGCCGGACGGACGAATCTGATCTCGTTCGATATGGGGGGCACCACGGCCAAGGCGGGGCTGATTGAAAACGGCGAGGTTCGCCAGTCGGCGGGACAGGAGCTCGGCGCCGGGATCAACATTTCGCGCATCCTGCAGGGCGGAGGTTATTTTGTGGGGGCGGCGACCGTCGATCTGGCCGAAGTAGGGGCCGGAGGCGGATCGATTGCGTGGCTGGATACCGGCGGGGTGTTGAAGGTCGGTCCGCAGAGCGCGGGCGCGGATCCGGGCCCGATTGCCTACGGGCTGGGAGGCGAGCAGGTCACGGTCACGGATGCCAACCTGCTGCTCGGGCGCGTGCCGGTGGAATATTTTCTGGGCGGCGAGATGCGCCTGGATCTGGAAAAAGCGCGGCGCACCGTACAGGCACAACTCGCGAAACCTTTGAATATCACCGTCGAACAGGCGTGCGCCGCGGTGATCGAGGTGGCCAACGCGAGCATGCTGAAAATGCTGCGCATCGTGACCGTGGAAAAAGGCTGCGATCCGGCCGACTTTGCGATGGTGGCGTTCGGCGGCAACGGCCCCGTTCACGGCATCGAACTCGCGGGCGATCTCGGGATACACGAGGTGATCGTGCCGCCCGCGCCGGGCCTGCTCTCGGCGCAGGGGCTGCTGGTGGCCGATATTCGCTATGACTTCCGGCAAACCCACGTGGCGCCGGTGATGGGTGGTGACATCGACGCGGTCGAGCGGCTGTTCCAGGCGCTCGAAAGCCGCGGCCGGCAAGCGCTGCAGAGCTACGGGCTGGCTGATGACACGATCGCATTCCTGCGCTCCGCGGACATGCGTTATCACCGGCAGGCCTACGAAATCAATGTGCGGTTGCAGGACGGGGCCCTGGATGCATCGCACCAAGCGTCGATCGCCGAGACGTTTCACCAGGTGCACGAGCGGCTCTACGGCCGGCGCGATAAAGCGGGGGTGATTCAGTTCGTGACGCTGTGTGTCACGGCAGTGGGCAATACCCGGCGTCTGGCACATCAGCCGCTGCCCCAGGGTGATGGCTCGGCAAGAAATGCACTCAAGTCCTCGCACAAGGTGTTTTTCAGGGACGCCGGCATGACCGAATGTCCCTGCTACGACCGGGTGTTGCTGCGCGCGGGGGACACCTTGCGGGGCCCGGCCCTGATCGAAGCGGTGGATTCGACGACCGTCGTTCCGCCGGGCTGGACGGTGCATTGCGATGCAATCGGCAACCTCATGATCACGCGGGAAAGGGCAATGCCATGAGTTCAATTCAGCGTACTGCGCTCGATGCGTCCCGGCTGGAGATTCTTTCGAACGCGTTAAACGCGATTACCGCCTGCCGGACATCGGCGTGTTCCGGCCGATTTTCCATGAGCAGCGGCTGATGTTTTTTGCGTTGAAAGATGCGAAAGGAAAAGTTATGCGGAAACCAGGACGTAAGATATTCTGGTTATGCGTGGGAATCGTTGCATGCATCAACCTGCCGGTTTTTGATTCGCTCGCGCAAAATTATCCCGTTAAGCCGATTCGCATAGTTGTAGGATTCTCCCCGGGCGGCATCACTGACGTGCTGGCGCGCATGGTTGCGCAGAAACTGTCTGAACCCCTGGGCCAGCCGGTAGTTATCGAAAACCGCCCCGGCGCAAGCACTGCAATCGCAAACGAGAGGGTCGCCACGTCGCCCCCGGACGGCTACACGCTGCTGATGGTGGGTACTTCCGTGACTGTTTTGCCGTCGCTGCGTGCCAAGCTTCCGTATGACCTGGAGCGTGATTTGGCGCCGGTGTCGCTGATAGCGGTCTCGCCGTTCGTGCTCCTGGTTCATCCCTCGGTGCCGGCGCGCAACCTGAAGCAACTGATTGCGCTCGCACGCTCGCAGCCGGGCAAACTCAGCTATGGGTCTGTCGGTGTCGGAAGCCCGCCGAATCTTATGGCCGAGCTTTTCAATTTGATGGCCAAAGTGAAGACCGTTCACGTGCCATATAAGGGAGGTGCGGAGGCTGCCGTCGCGCTCGCGTCCGGTCAGATCGACCTGTATTTTTCAAGCCTTCCGTCGATGCTCCCGCTCCTGGAGGCCGGCAGAGTCAAATCGCTGGCGGTGACCAGCGTGAAGCGTTTATCCACGCTGCCGTCCGTACCGACGCTCGATGAGTCCGGATTGCCCGGGTACGATTCGATAAACTGGAATGGAGTGGCCGCACCGGCGGGCGTGCCGAAAGCCATCATCGGGCGGCTCAACGCAGCGATCGGCAAGGTAGTCAACACCGCCGAAATGAAGGAATCGCTTAACAAACAGGGCATGGAACCCCAAACCAACACGCCGGAACAATTCGCAGTGTTTATTCGCGGCGAGATAGAAAAAAATGCCAGGTTGATCAAGTTGATCGGAGTGAAAGCCGGCGAATGAGCGCCGAACGCAGACTAAAAAGATTGCTTGAACCCCTGCAAGTGAAGCAGGTCACGCTGCGCAACCGCATCGTCAAACCCGCGCAGGTTCTGGGCTTTGCCGCGGACGACGGCAACGCGAGCCCGATGCTGATAGATTTCTACGCAACCCTCGCGAAGGGCGGGGTCGGCCTGATCATCGTCGAAAGCAGCTGTGTGGACTACCCGATCGGCGGCAAGGGACAAAACAGGCTGCTCATTCACGACGACGCCTTCATCCCTTCTTTCTCCCGGCTTGCCGAAACGATCCATAGTCACGGTTGCCCGACTTTTTTACAGCTAAGCCACAACGGGCCAGCGGGGCATTTTTCGGGCTTGCAGCCCCTGGCAGCCTCGGCTCTCTCCGCGGAGGAGATTCCGATATCCGACCCAAGGGTCAAGTACGACCTACCGCGCGCCATGACCCTTGCCGATATCGAACATGCCGTTGAGAAGCACGCTGATGCGGCGTGGCGTGCGAAGCAGGCGGGTTTCGAAGGTGTCGAGGTGCACGCCGGACACTCGTACCTTCTCAATAGTTTCCTGTCCCGTGCCTGGAACCATCGCGACGACGATTACGGGTGTCAGACCCTGGAGACAAGGGCGCGATTCGCAGCCGAAATCGTCCGCGCGATACGGGCACGAGTTGGACCGGACTTCGTCGTCGGCATGCGAGTGAACGGCGAGGAGTGGGGACACGAACAGGGAATAACCCCTCAGGAGAGTCGAGGGTTCGCCAAGATACTGGAGTCGGCAGGACTCGATATCATTCACGTGACCGGCTGGGGCTACGGCTACGGCGCATACTCGTGGGTGCAGTATCCCGAGCAATTGCTGTATCCGGAACCGACTGTGCCGCTGGCGAAGATGGTCAGGAAGCCAGGGGTCATTGCGAGCAGGGCTGCGGGCATCAAGGAAGCCGTTTCGATTCCGGTGATCGCAGTGGGCAGCCTGGGGCCCGAACTCGGCGACTGGATCCTACGCCAGGGAATGGCCGATGCCATCGCGATGGGCAGACGGTTGATGGTTGACCCGGAACTGCCGAGGAAGTTGGCCGAAGGAAGATCCGAGGACATCAGGCCGTGCATGGCGTGCCTGGAATGCCGGACCCCATTCCAGCGCTACCAGCCGGTCTCCTGCCGAGTGAACGCGGCGTTGGGAAAAGAGCGGGAGTACGAGATCAGGCCGGCGGCGCGAAAGAAACGTGTAGTCGTGGCCGGTGGCGGTCCTGGCGGAATGGAAGCCGCGAGGGTCGCGGCGGCCAGGGGCCATGAGGTGGTGCTCTACGAGAAGGCGCCGCGGCTGGGGGGATCGTTGCCATTGGCGGCGCTGATCAAAGGCACCCAGATCGAAGATTTTCCTGCGTTGGTTAATTACTTCGAGACCCAGCTCCGAAAACTTGGCGTCCGGGTTGAGTTGAGGCAGGAGTTCACGCCCGAGATGGCCCGTGCCCTCAAGCCGGAGGCGGTGGTCGTCGCAATCGGAGGACAGCACGCCACACCAACCATCCCCGGGATTAATCGGCCAAATGTGCTCACCGGGCAAACATTGCAACGCAAGGTTACGCCCTATCTCAGGCTTTTGGGGCCGAGGCTGCTGGGATGGATTACCCGATTCTGGCTGCCTGTGGGAAAACGGGTCGTCGTTATCGGGGGCCTTCTGCATGGCTGCCAGGTGTCCGCGTTTTTGGTCAAGCGGGGCAGGCACGTGACGATACTCGATGGTTCCGATCAATTGGGCGGCGGAATCCCGGTGGCGATGAAACCGCGGCTCCTCGATTGGCTGGCTGAGAAAGGCGTCGTGATGCTGACCGGAGCCGAGTGCCAGGAGATCACGGAGGAAGGCATCATCGTTCGAACCAGGGACGGCACGGTGAGAACCGTAATCGCCGATACCGTGATCACCGCTCTGCCCACCTTGTCGAACCCGGCGCTCTCGAAGGCGCTGGAGGGGGTCGTCCCCGAAGTGTACGCCGTCGGCGATTGTGGCGAGTCCCGGTTGATCTTGCAGGCGATAGCGGACGGCTCGCGCGTTGGGCACTGTATCTAAGACATCGGCTACCGTTGGGTTTCGACCTGAACCAGCGGCTCGTCGCTGACCGGCGCTACCGCCGGACGGACGCGCGGCGGTCGTGGCGGCTGCGGCGGCTCGGGCTTGCTCGCCACCATGCGTACTTTCTCCGGATTGGTCTCGACCAGTTCCAGCTCGGGCGGCAGCACAATCGGCTGCAACGCAACCGGTGCCGCCTGCATTGCCGGGGCAGGCACCGCAGGCTCGATCGCGCGCTCAGCAGGAGCTGGCGCCGGAGTGGTTACCACGGGCGCGCGCTCGGCGTACTTCGGCACCTCGATTTCGGCGGCTGCGGGCCGTATCGTTTCAGGCGCTGCTGCCGGCCGCATTTCGGTGACCGTCGGTGTCTCACTGGCGGCTACGGTTGGTACCGCCGTGGTCGTTTCGCCCACACCGAACGCTGGCATCGGCGGCTGCCGTAGTTCCTCATTGATCGGCGCACCGGGAGTCGGCCTTGCTTCCGAGCGGTCACGGCCACCGCGGCGGCGGCGTTTGCGGCCTTCGCCTTCGTGCCGTGGGCCCTGCTCGCGCGGCCGTTCGATGATGGGAGTTGCATCGGTCGCAGCCGGCCCTGGCTGCACGGGACGCTGCGGCTGGCGGCGTGGTTGTTGTTCGCGCGGTTGCGGGCGCTCGCCGTGGCGGTCGCGTTGCTCGTGGCGCGGCGCGCCGGCTTCGGCGCCGGGCTCGCCCCGGGGCGCGCGGTCGCGCTGGCGGCCACGCTGCTGGTCGCCGCGGTCGCGGCGGGGCGGCCCACTGGGCCGCGGGCGGCGTTGCGAACCCTGCTCGACGCGTTCGCGCATCGCCGCTTGCGGCTGCTCCGGCCGGGCCTCGGCCGGACGAGGCCTGAACCAGCCGAAGATCTTGTCGATGATCGACGGTCGCGGTTTTGCTTCCGGAGCGGGTTTCGGCACCACCACAGGCGCGGGTTGCGCCGGCGTAATGCCTTTCACCAGCGCTTCCGCGCGCGGTGCCGGCGGCTCCTGCTGTGCCGACGGCAGGTGCGTCTCGGTTTTTTCCGGCACTGCGACCATTTCGTAGCTCGGCGGCGGCAGTTCGGCCAGGTTCAGCTCCTCATGCTTCAGCCTCGTCACCGTGTAATTCGGCGTCTCGAGATGGATGTTGGGGATCAGCACGATGTTGACCTTGAGCCGCGATTCGATCGAATGAAACTCGGCGCGTTTCTCGTTCAGCAGATAGGTTGCGACGTCGACCGGCACCTGCGCGTGTACTGCGCCGGTGTTTTCCTTCATCGCTTCCTCCTGCAGAATGCGCAGGATGTGCAGCGCGGTTGACTCGATGCCGCGGATGTGGCCGGTGCCGTGGCAGCGCGGGCAGGGAATATGGCTGCCCTCGGCAAGCGCAGGGCGCAGCCGCTGGCGCGACAGCTCCAGCAGGCCGAAACGGGAGATTTTTCCCGTTTGCACCCGGGCGCGGTCGTAGCGCAGCGCATCGCGCAGGCGGTCTTCGACCTCGCGCTGATTGCGGGCGCTTTCCATGTCGATGAAGTCGATGACGATCAGACCACCGAGGTCGCGCAACCTGAGCTGACGCGCAATCTCATCTGCAGCCTCGACGTTGGTGTTCAACGCGGTCTGCTCGATGTCGGCGCCGCGGGTTGCGCGCGCCGAATTGACGTCGACCGAAACCAGTGCTTCGGTGTGATCGATCACGATCGCGCCGCCCGAGGGCAGCGATACCTGGCGGGAAAACGCCGTTTCAATCTGGTGCTCGATCTGGAAGCGCGAGAACAACGGCACGTCGTCGCGATAGAGCTTCACGCGGCTGACGTTCTGCGGCATTACGTGCCCCATGAAGGCGCGCGCCTGCTCGTAGATGTCGTCGGTGTCGATCAGGATCTCGCCGATGTCCTGGTGAAAGTGGTCGCGAATGGCGCGGATCACGAGGCTCGATTCCTGATAGATCAGCAAAGCGCCGCTTTGCCCCTGGCCCGCGTTTTCGATTTCGCGCCACAACTGGAGCAGGTAATTCAAGTCCCAGGTCAGTTCTTCGACCGTGCGGCCGATGCCGGCGGTGCGCGCGATGACGCTCATGCCCTGCGGAACCTGCAGCTGGTCGATCGTTTCGCGCAGCTCGGCGCGCTCTTCGCCCTCGACGCGACGCGACACACCGCCGCCGCGCGGGTTGTTCGGCATCAGCACCAGGTGACGGCCGGCAAGGCTGATGAAAGTGGTCAGCGCGGCGCCTTTGGTGCCGCGCTCGTCCTTGTCGATCTGGACGATCAGTTCCTGGCCTTCCGTGAGCGCATCCTGGATGCGCGCGCGGCCGACGTCGACGCCCGGCTTGAAATAGGCGCGCGCGACTTCCTTGAAGGGAAGAAAACCATGCCGCTCGCTGCCGTAGTCTACGAAGGCAGCCTCGAGGCTGGGTTCGATGCGGGTGATGACACCCTTGTAAATGTTGCTCTTGCGCTGCTCTTTGCCTGCGGATTCGATATCGAGGTCGAGCAGCTTCTGGCCATCGACGATCGCGACACGCAGCTCTTCGGACTGCGTCGCGTTAAACAACATGCGTTTCATTATTTTCTTCTCCCGCGCTCATGGTCACGGGATGGACAAACCCGCGCGGCAAAGCCGCCGCACGTGTTATTGCTGGATCATTCAGTCACGAAACCAGATCATGTTCCTGCTGTGACTCGTTACCAATGACTTTCGCGGGTTTGCCGTTAAAATTCGTTTTGCGGCAGCGCCACACCCGGGATTGCGGTGCATGACACCGGGGCCTGGGAGCGCTGCTGCTACAAATCAATCGTGTGCTGTGAGCGCGTATTTCAACTACCATCGCTACTTTTTGTGGTGAGCGACTTTAACCATGGTTTTGGCGGCCAGTTTTCGACACTTTCAAGATGGTCCCCTGACAGGCGATCGACCGCACCCGGGTAGCAGCTGCGAGGCACCGGGCCAAGCTTCCTGGCGTGCGCGGCGCTTGCCGCGGTACACCGCCAGGGTTTGGGGACAGGATCGTCCTGAAGTCTGCTAACCGGTGGATAGTATAAGCAAAATGAAGGGTTTGGGCAAAAATACCGTGTCCCGGCACCGGATCGACCCGGAAGCCGCCGGGCAGCGTATCGACAACTACCTGGTGAAAATACTGAAAGGGGTGCCGAAGAGCCACGTCTATCGCATCCTGCGCAGCGGCGAGGTGAGGGTCAACCGCGGCCGCATCGGACCTGACTACCGGTTGCAGCCCGGTGACGAGCTGCGGCTGCCGCCGGTGCGGGTCGCCGAGCGCGCGCCGCGCCGCGCACCGCCAGCCGACGCGCGGCTCGAGCAAGCGATCCTGTTCGAGGACGAGCACCTGCTCGCGCTCAACAAGCCATCCGGCATGGCGGTGCACGGCGGCAGCGGCGTGAGCTTCGGCGTGATCGAACAGTTGCGCGCCCAGCGGCCCCAGGCGCGGTTTCTCGAGCTGCTGGCCAAGAAGCGCAGCGCCTTGATCACGCTGCATGCCGCGCTGCGCGCCGGCCGCGTGAAGAAATATTATCTGGCGCTGGTCAAGGGTGCATGGCGTGGCGCAACGCAAAGCGTGCGGTTGAGTCTGCATAAATACGTGTTGGCATCGGGCGAGCGGCGCGTTGCCGTCAATGCAGCGGGGCAAGAGGCGCACACCGTGTTCCGGTGCGAGCGGGCGTGGCGCGAATTCAGTCTGCTGCGCGCCGAGCTCAAGACTGGCCGTACCCACCAGATCCGCGTGCATCTCGCGCATCTCGGTTTCCCGATCGCCGGGGACGACAAGTACGGCGACTTCGAGCTTAACAAGCGGCTTGCGCGCGCCGGCTTGAAGCGCATGTTCCTGCACGCGAGCGGCATTGGTTTCGAACATCCGGCCACCGGTTCCATGCTCACTCTGGAAGCACCGTTGCCCGCCGAATTGCAGTCCTTCCTGAACACGTTGCAGTAGGCACGGCGCATTAACATGGGCAGACGGTTTGAACTGCTGATATTTGACTGGGATGGCACGCTGATCGATTCCGCCGGCGCGATCGTCGCATCGCTGCAAACGGCATGCCGCGAACTCGGCTTGCCGGTGCCCTCGGAGGAACGCGCGCAGCACATCATCGGTCTCGGTCTTAACGATGCGATGGCGTATGTGCTGCCGGGCGTCGCTCCGGAAGTTTATCCGCGCGTGGCCGAACGCTATGGCCACCACTTTCGGCTGCGCGATCCCCACACCCCGTTGTTTCCCGGTGCGGAGCAGGCGCTGTGCGCACTGCGCGAGACGGGGTATCTGCTTGCGGTTGCGACCGGCAAGAGCCGGCGCGGTCTCGAGCGCGCGCTCGACCAGACCGGCTTGAGGCCAGTGTTCCACGCCACGCGCTGCGGCGAGGAGTCGGGGAGCAAGCCAGATCCGGGCATGCTCACCGATCTGATGGAAATGCTCGGCGCCACGCCGGGGCAAACGCTGATGATCGGCGACACCACACACGATTTGCAAATGGCGATCAACGCCGGTGTCGCGAGCGTCGCCGTCGCCTACGGGGCGCACCCGCGCGCGCAGCTCGCGGCATTGCGGCCGCTCGCGTGCATGGATCAGCCGCAGGACCTATGGCATTGGCTGAAGCACAACGCCTGATCTGCGCAAGCGCGGCGCTCACCGACGGCGGCAAGGGCGTGCGCTTTACGCTCGAACGGCACGGCGCAACGGCTGCCGCGTTTGTCGTCCGCTACGATGGCAGGGTGCACGCCTACCTCAACCGCTGCGCGCACATTCCGATCGAGCTTGACTGGCTCGAGGGTGAATTCTTCGATAAATTCGGGTTATACTTGATTTGTTCGACGCACGGTGCAACCTATGAGCCCGCGACCGGTCATTGCATCATGGGCCCGTGCAAAGGACAGCACCTGACCGCCCTGAAAGTGATGGAACGCGGCGGCAACGTCTATCTGATGGGAAACGGAAATCACGATGGCTGAGATGGATCCCGACTCCGGCGCAGGATGGGAGCGCAAGGTTCTGGAAAAGGTCGCGCTTGCCGCGATCGCCGAGCAGCGCGCGACGCGCCGCTGGGGCGTGGTTTTCAAGTCGCTGATCCTGATTTATCTGTTTATCGTGCTGTTCGCGGGCATCGGCTGGCTCAAGCACGGCGATTACCGGTCGCCCGGCAAACACAGTGCGCTGGTCGAACTGCGCGGGGTGATCGCGGCGGAAGGCCAGGCGAGCGCAGACAACATCACCGCCGGACTGCAAGCGGCCTTCAAGGACAGCAATACCCAGGGTGTAATCCTGCGCATCAACAGCCCTGGAGGCAGCCCGGTGCAGGCGGGTTATATCAACGACGAAATCCGGCGCTTGCGCACCAAGTATCCGAACATACCGCTTTATGCGGTGGTCGAGGATATCTGCGCCTCGGGGGGATATTACGTCGCGGCGGCGGCGGACAGTATCTACGTCGACAAGGCGAGCATCGTCGGCTCGATCGGAGTAGTAATGGACGGCTTCGGCTTCACCGGCACGATGGAAAAGCTCGGCGTTGAACGGCGCGCGATCGCGGCGGGCGAAAACAAGAAGTTTCTCGATCCCTTCTCGCCGCTGAACCCCGCGCACCAGGAGTTCGCCGCGAAAATGCTCGGCGAGATCCACCAGCAGTTCATCACGGTGGTGCGCAACGGGCGGGGCAAACGGCTCAAGGAAAATCCCGAGCTGTTCAGCGGTTTGGTGTGGGTCGGGCAGAAGAGCATCGAGCTCGGGCTCGCCGATGGTCTGGGCAACATCGAATCGGTCGCCCGCGACGTGATCAAGGCCGAGAATGTGGTGGATTTCACGCTGCGCGAGAACATCGCCGAGCGCGTCGCGCGCAAGTTTGGCGCAGCGATGGCGGAAGCGCTGGTCAGGGTATCGATGATGGGCGGCGCGCAACTGCGCTAGCGCGCGTACAGCAGAAACACGCTCGGCCGCCGGCCGATTCCGGTTTTTTCCC
>JACPTJ010000139.1 GCA_016192835.1 Betaproteobacteria bacterium | reverse complement strand
GATCTCGAGAAATTCCTCGTCACCACGCTCGGCAAAGGCGTGATTCGCGCCAGGGACACGCCGAACTTCATCGCCAACCGCGTCGGCGTGTTCTCGATGCTCGCGACGATCCACCACGCGCGGCAGTTCGGCCTCGGCTTCGACGTCGTCGACGCGCTGACCGGGCCTGCGATCGGGCGGCCGAAGAGCGCGACCTTCCGCACCGCGGATGTGGTCGGCCTCGATACGTTCGCGCACGTCGTCAAGACCATGGCCGATACACTGCCTGACGATCCGTGGCACAGGCATTACGCGATTCCGGACTGGCTGCAGAAACTGATCGACGCGGGCGCGCTGGGGCAGAAAGCGCGGCGCGGGGTCTATCAGAAAGTCGGCGCGGACATCCAGGTGCTCGACGTTGCTTCCGGCAATTACCGGCTGTCAACAGGCGCTGCCGACGAGCAGATTGCGGAACTGCTCAGGAACAAGGACCCCGCCGGGAAATTCGCGCAGTTGCGCGCATCAAATCATCCGCAGGCGCAGTTCCTGTGGTCGATATTCCGCGACACCTTCCATTACTGCGCGGTGCATCTGGGCGCTATCGCGGGAAGCGCGCGCGACCTCGATTTCGCAATCCGTTGGGGTTTCGGCTGGACCGAGGGGCCGTTCGAAATCTGGCAGGCGGCAGGCTGGGGCCAGATCGCGCAATGGATCGCCGCCGATATCAGCGCCGGCAAAGCGATGGCTGCGACGCCGCTGCCGGCGTGGGTCACCGCGGCGGGGCGCAGCGGTGTGCATGGGCCACTGGGGTCGTATTCTCCGGCGGCGGACGCGCCGGTCGCCCGCTCGACTCTGCCGGTCTACCGGCGCCAGTTGTTTCCCGACCGGCTGCTCGGCGAGCAGGTGCAATACGGCACCACCGTGTTCGAAACCGAAGCGATGCGTTGCTGGCACACCGGCGACGACATCGCAATCGTCAGCTTCAAGAGCAAGATGCACGCGATCGGCGACGACGTGCTCGACGGCGTGTTGCAGGCGATCGACGAGGCCGAGCGCAACTACGCGGCGCTCGTGATCTGGCAGACCGAACCGCCGTTCTCGGTCGGCGCCAATCTCAAGAAAACACCCGTGGGCAGCGCGCCGGGCAAGCCTTCCGCAGCCGGCAAGCTGTTCAGGCAGTTCAGGCGCGCCGCGCAGTCAGCCGTGCTGCAGGCGGCGCGTGCGCTGAACGTTGCCGATCAATTGATGGCGGGCAAGCTCGCTGAAGTCGAGCGTCTCGTCGAGCAGTTCCAGTTCACGACGCAGCAGCTCAAGTATTCAATGGTACCGACCGTGGCCGCAGTCGACGGGCTTGCGTTGGGCGGCGGCTGCGAGTTCATCATGCATTGCGACCGCGCGGTCGCGACGCTCGAGAGCTATATCGGCCTGGTCGAGGTCGGCGTCGGTCTGCTGCCTGCAGGCGGCGGCTGCAAGGAGTTTGCGCTGCGGGCCGCGCAGGAGGCGAAAGGCGGCGATGCGTTTGCGTTCCTGCGCAGGTATTTCGAAGCGGTCGCGATGGCGCAGGTCGGCCGCAGCGGCGAGCACGCGCGCGAAATCGGCTATCTGCGCCCGGCCGACCGCATCGTGATGAACCGCTTCGAACTGCTCGCGATCGCCAAGGCCGAGGCGCACACGCTCGCGCAAGCCGGTTACCGGCCGCCGCTCAGGCCGCGCGACATCCCGGTGCTCGGCCGCTCGGCGGCGGCGACCATCAAGGCTTACCTGGTCAACATGCTCGAAGGCAAGTACATCTCGGAGCACGATTACCTGATCGGCAGTAAAATCGCCGAGGTGATGTGTGGCGGCGATGTCGAGGCCGGCAGCCGGGTCGACGAGCAGTGGCTGCTCGATCTCGAGCGCAGGCATTTCATGGAACTGCTGGCAATGCAGAAAACGCAGGACCGGATCGAGCATATGCTGAAGACCGGAAAACCGCTGAGAAACTAATTGTAGGGTGCGCTTGCGCACCGATTGCCGGACGGTGCGCAAGCGCACCCTACGCCAATTGCAATTCCTCGTGGCTTGCTACGGGAATCAATCATCGTTTCGAATCGACCGGAGGGCGGTCATGAGTAAGCAAGTCCAGGACGCCTACATCATCGCCGCCACGAGAACGCCGGTCGGCAAGGCGCCGCGCGGCATGTTCAGGAACGTGCGTCCCGACGACATGCTCGCGCACGTGCTGAAAGCGGTGCTCGCGCGGTGCCCGGGACTCGATCCGCGCGCGATTGAAGACGTGATCGTCGGCTGCGCGATGCCGGAAGCCGAGCAGGGCATGAACGTCGCGCGGATCGGGCTTTTGCTCGCCGGTTTTCCGAATACCGTATCGGGCATGACCATCAACCGTTTTTGCTCCTCGGGCGTGCAGGCGGTGGCGCTCGCCGCCGACCGCATCCGGCTGGGCGAGGCCGACGTCATGATCGCAGCCGGCACCGAAAGCATGAGCATGGTGCCGCTGGGCGGCCACAAACCGACGTTCAGTCCGGCGATTTTCGAGAAGGACGAGAACGTTGCGATCGCCTACGGAATGGGAATCACCGCCGAGAAAGTCGCGCAACAATGGAGCGTCAGCCGCGAGCAGCAGGACATGTTCGCCGCGGAAAGCCACCGCCGCGCGCTGCACGCGATCGACAGCGGCGAGTTCAAGGACGAGATCACGCCTTACCACAGCGTCGAGCGCATCCCCGATCTTGAAACGCGCGAGGTTGCCTTGAAACAGCGTACCGCGAGGACCGACGAAGGCCCGCGGCGCGACACCACACCCGAGGGCCTCGCAAAACTGCGCCCCGTATTTGCGGCCAAAGGCAGCATTACCGCCGGCAACAGTTCGCAGATGTCCGACGGCGCCGCGGCGGTGGTGCTGATGTCCGAGACGGCGATGCAGCGCTGCAACCTGTCGCCGCTCGGGCGTTTCCTCGGCTATGCGGTCGCCGGCGTGCCCCCGGAAATCATGGGCATCGGCCCGGTCAGGGCGATTCCGAAGGTGCTGCAACAGGTCGGGCTCAAGCTCGAAGCGATCGACTGGATCGAGTTGAACGAAGCGTTCGCCGCGCAATCGCTGGCGGTGATCAAGGACCTCGGGCTCGATCCGGCGAAGGTCAATCCGCTTGGCGGCGCAATCGCGCTCGGCCATCCGCTCGGCGCGACCGGCGCCGTGCGCGCCGCGACGCTGATGCACGGCATGCACCGGCACAGGAAAAAATACGGCATGATCACCATGTGCATCGGCACCGGCATGGGCGCCGCGGGACTGTTCGAGGCGCTCTGACATCTTTTCGAAACGCAGGCCAAAACAATGTCAAAAACCTTGCTTACCGCATTGATGATCGCCGGCGCCGCATTATTACCCGCGGCGTACGCGCTCGAAATCGAGGGCGTCAACATCGAGGAAAAAGCCACGCTGTCGCGTGGCGGCCCGGAAGTGGTGCTGAACGGCGCCGGCGTGCGCCACAAGCTCGTATTTGCCAAGGTGTATGTCGGGAGCCTCTATCTGACGCGCAAGATGGACACCCGCGGCGCGATCCTGGCCGATCCGGGCCCGAAGCGCGTCTCGATGCACATTCTGTCGGATCAGGTCACCGCACACGATCTGATTGCGTCCATGAACAACGCGCTCGCGGCGAACCTGCTGCCGCACGAGCTCGCGCTGCTGGAGAAAAGGATCCGCGATCTCAATCGCATGATGAGTTCGATCAAGGTGATCAAGCGCGGCAGCGTGGTGTTTCTCGACTACCTTCCGGGCACCGGCACGCGCGTCACCGTCAACGGGGAGGAGAAGATCACGATCCCCGGCGCCGACTTCTTTCCCGCCATGCTGCAGATCTGGATCGGCCTGACGCCTGTGGACGGCCGCCTGCGCGATGCGATGCTCGGCGGCGCGCCGCGAGCGTCCAAGCTGTTCTAGCTACATATTCGGGTAGTTCGGCCCGCCGCCGCCTTCGGGCGCAACCCACACGATATTCTGCGTCGGGTCCTTGATGTCGCAGGTCTTGCAATGCACGCAGTTCTGCGCGTTGATCTGCAGCCGCGGGTTCGCGCCGTCGGCATCGCGCACGATCTCGTAGACCCCGGCCGGACAGTAGCGTTGCTCCGGCGCGTCGTAGAGTTCGAGATTGATTTTCACCGGCACCGTTGCATCTTTCAGAGTCAGATGGACGGGCTGGTTTTCCTCGTGATTGGTTCCCGAAAGATAGACCGAGGAATTCCGGTCGAAACTGATCACGCCGTCGGGCCTGGGATACTCGATCGGCTGGACTTCGGTTTTCTTCTTGAGTGTCTCGTGATCGGCGTGCCGGTGGCGCAGCGTCCAGGGTGCCCGCCCGCCGAGCACGATCTGGTCGATGCCGAACATCAGCGAGCCGGTGTACAGGCCTTTCGCCATCCACGGCTTGAAATTGCGCGCGCGGTGGAGCTCATCGTAGAGCCAGCTCGCGCGGAAGGATTCGGGATAGGCCGCGAGCTCGTCGGCTGCGCGTCCCGCCTGCACCGCTTCGGACGCCGCTTCAGCCGCAAGCATGCCCGACTTGATCGCGCAGTGGCTGCCTTTGATGCGGGACGCGTTCAACAAACCGGCATCGTCGCCGATCAGGCAGCCGCCGGGGAAGATCAATTTCGGCAGCGCGCTGGAACTCCTCGTACGGGCTCAGATACGGATTGGTGTAGGCAAGCCCGACGACGTAACCGATCGCCACCAGGTTGTTTTCCATGTGATACAGGAACGAGCCGCCGTAGGTGCTCGCATCGAGCGGCCAGCCGGCGGTATGGATCACCAGACCGAGCTGATGTTTTTCAGGCTTGATTTCCCATAACTCCTTGAGGCCGATGCCGTAGATCTGCGGGCCCACGCCGTCGCGAAGCCTGAAGCGCTCCTGCAGTTGCTTGCCGAGGTGGCCGCGGCAGCCTTCGGCAAAGAAAGTGTATTTCGCGTGCAATTCCATTCCCGGCTGATAGGCGTCGGTCGGCTTGCCGTCTTTTCCAATCCCCAAATCGCCGGTCGCGACCCCGCGCACGCTGCCGTCGTCGCGGTAGAGGACCTTAACCGCGGCGAATCCCGGAAAGATTTCGACGCCGAGGCCCTCGGCCTGCTGCCCGAGCCAGCGGCACACGTTGCCGAGACTGATCACGTAATTGCCGTGGTTCTGAAAACACTTCGGCAGCAGGAAGTTCGGAACCCTGAACGCCGCGCGCTCGCTCAAAACCATGAAACGGTCTTCGCTCACCGGAGCGTTGAGCGGCGCGTTGAGCTCGCGCCAGTTCGCGAACAACTCGGTGAGCGCGCGCGGATCCATCACCGCGCCGGACAGGATATGCGCGCCGACTTCCGAGCCCTTTTCGATTACGCACACGCTGATATCGCTCGCGCGCTCGGTGGCGAGCTGTTTCAGGCGGATCGCAGCGGCCAGACCGGCGGGGCCGGCGCCGACGATCACGACGTCGTATTCCATCGCTTCGCGTTGGGTCACGATCTAAATCCTTTCGAACCGCCAATGGCTACAAGGGCCACTAGCCCGGATTTCCACGGAGGGGAATTCCAGGCTAGGGACGCCAAGGACGTCAAGCAAATAAAAATCCATGGGGCCACAGATAAACCCAGATGAAAAACAAACCCGCATTTCAAGGTCTGATTTGCATTAATTAACTATCAGCGCGGCAGGTCAGAGCAACCCATCATGAACTCGTCGACCGCACGCGCACACTGGCGCCCCTCGCGTATCGCCCACACGATGAGCGACTGGCCTCGGCGCATGTCGCCGGTGGCGAACACCTTCGGCGTCGAAGTCGCGTAGCAGCCCTGCCCGTCGGTGGTCGCTTTCGCGTTACCGCGGGCGTCCTTCTCCACGCCGAACTTCCTAAGGATTGTTGGCACCGGCGAAACGAAGCCCATCGCAAGCAGCACGAAGTCCGCGGGCAGCGTGAACTCCGACCCCGGAACCTCGTACATCTTGCCGTCCTTCCATTCGAGACGCACGGCCTTGAGCACTTTCACCCTGCCGAGCTCGCCGACGAACTCCTTGGTCGCCACTGACCAGTCGCGGTTAACGCCCTCCTCGTGCGAGGAGGAGGTACGCAGCCGCACCGGCCAATACGGCCACACCGGGTTGCGCTCCGAATCGGGGGGTACCGGCAGCAGCTCAAACTGGGTGATCGATTTAGCCCCGTGGCGGTTGGAGGTGCAGACGCAGTCGGAGCCGGTATCGCCGCCGCCGATGATCACCACATGCTTGTCGGTGGCCCACAGGTCGGCGACGCCATGGTCGCCGGCAACGCGCTTGTTCTGCAGCGGCAGGAACTCCATGGCGAAGTGGACGCCTGCCAGTTCGCGCCCGGGGACCGGCAGGTCGCGCGGCTGCTCGGCGCCGCCTGCGAGCACCACGGCGTCGAACTCCGCGAGCAGCTGTCCCGGCGCCACTGTCTTGGTCGCCCAGTCGGGCACGCCCTTGCCCGGGCGTTCGTTGCCGACATAGACGCCGGCGCGGAACATGACGCCTTCGGCCCGCATCTGCTCGAGACGCCGGTCGATCAGCCACTTCTCCAGCTTGAAGTCGGGAATGCCGTAGCGAAGCAGCCCCCCGACGCGGTCGTTCTTCTCGAACACGGTGACGTCGTGGCCCACGCGCGCCAGCTGCTGCGCGCAGGCGAGCCCCGCCGGTCCCGAGCCAACCACCGCCGCCTTCTTGCTCGTCTTGTGCGCGGGCGGCTGTGGCTTCACCCAGCTCACTTCCCAGGCCTTGTCGATGATCGCGTGCTCGATCGAATTGATGCCGACCGCGTCGTCGTTGATACGCAAGACGCACGCTTCTTCGCAGGGAGCGGGGCAGACGCGACCGGTGAACTCGGGGAAGTTATTGGACGAGTGCAGCGTCCCGATCGCCGTTTTCCAGTCCTGCCGGTAGACGAGGTCGTTCCAGTCCGGAATGATGTTGTTGACCGGGCAGCCGCTCATGCAGTACGGGGTGCCGCAGTCCATGCAACGCGCGCCCTCGATCCGCGCCGCCTCGTCCGAGAGGTGCAGGATGAATTCCCGATAATGATGCTTGCGACCCTCCGGTGCCTCGTGGGGCTCGAGGGTGCGCCGGCGTTCGAGAAATCCCGTGATTTTTCCCATGTGATCCGTCAGCGTACTTGGCAGCGCCTGCCGGCGTTCCGGCCTTCTAAACAGTAGATTACGCGGCGAGGCGGCGGTCGGGTGAATCAGCACGGAACGCGCTTTTCAGGGCTCAGTATCTTGGTTGTTTCGCCCATGAATTTCACGCCGGCCACCACCCGCGTGGGCCGGATGATCGTGGCCGAAGCGGGCCATCTCGATGGTTTCAATAGATTGAATTTGAATAGCTATCCGGAGCGATTAACGACGATAAGACCGTTGCGTTTAAATTGTGGCGTTGAATTGTTGACTAACACAGTCAAGTATCATATAGTTGACAATATTAATCAAGTATTATTCGTTGACAAAAGTAGTGATGTATTAGATCGACTGACGTAGAAATTGGATTCTTAAGAGAGGTTTCTTATGAGGCTGACAACGAAAGGGCGGTTTGCAGTGACGGCGATGATCGATCTTGCGATGCAGTGTGGCAGCGGCCCGGTGACGCTCGCCGAAATCAGCCAGCGTCAGAAGATCTCGCTGTCTTATCTCGAGCAGTTGTTCAGCAAAATGCGCCGCCGCGTGCTGGTCGACAGCGTGCGCGGTCCGGGCGGCGGTTACCGCCTCGCCAAGGACATGGCGCAGGTGTCGGTTGCCGACATCATCCTTGCGGTTGACGAACCGGTCGACTCG
>JACPTJ010000103.1 GCA_016192835.1 Betaproteobacteria bacterium | reverse complement strand
CTTCATCGATCACCAGCACATCGCCCGGCTGCACCATAGTGAGCGCCTTGTGCGTGGTAATGTTGTCGTTGGGATAATTGAGGACAGTGAAAGCGACGCCGACCACGCGGATCGGTTCGAATATGGGGCGTATCTCCGGCATCATCACGCCGTGGCGGCCCATGGTATCCGCGATGGTGGACGTCCAGACGCCTTCGAGTTGCGCGAGCAGCTCTTGCGGTGCGCGGGGAAAGTGGTGATGAATGTGGCCGTACATCGGTTTTTTCCTGGTTCGTGGAAGACTTCGGACTACGCCCCGCTTTTGACCGCCGCTTTCGTGATCTCGCTCAGCACGTACGGCATGATGCCGCCGTGCCGCACGTAATCGATTTCGGCCGGGGTATCGAGGCGCAGCGTGACGGGGACGTTGTCGGTGCGCCCGTTGGCGCGATGCACGACGAGCGTCAGCGCCTCACCCGGTTTCGCATCATCGTCAAGACCGGTCAGGTCGAACGCTTCCGAACCGTCGAGCGCTAGCGTCGCGGCGGTCACCCCCGCGGCAAGCTGGCACGGCAGCACCCCCATGCCGACGAGATTGCTGCGATGGATGCGCTCGAAGCTCGCGGCGACGACCGCGCGCACGCCGAGCAGCCGCGTGCCTTTGGCGGCCCAGTCGCGCGCACTGCCCGTTCCGTACTCTTCTCCGGCGACGACGATCAGCGGCACGTTTTCCGACGCATAGCGCATGGCCGCGTCGTAGATGATCGTCTGCTCCCCGCTTGGCTGATGCACCGTCACGCCGCCATCCACGCCCGGCACCATCAAGTTCTTCAGACGCACGTTGGCGAACGTGCCGCGCATCATGACCTCGTGGTTCATGCGGCGCGCGCCGTAGTTGTTGAAATCCACGGGTGCGACGCCATGGCTTTGCAGGTACTTGCCGGCCGGCGACGTGCTCTTGATGCTGCCGATCGGGCTGATGTGATCGGTCGTGATCGAGTTGCCGAGTATGGCGAGCGCCCGCGCCGCCTTGATGTCGCACAGCGTCGACTTCTGCAGCGCGGCATCGAGAAACGGCGGCTCCTTGATGTACGTGGAATCGCTTTGCCAGAGGTAGAGTTCACCCGTTGCCTGCTCGATGCCGGCCCACAACGGATTTTTCTTCGCGATGTCGCCGGAATAAATTTCGCGATAGAAAGCGGGATTCGCCGCGGTCGCCAGGGCGCGTTCGAGTTCCTCGCCCGTGGGCCAGAGTTCGCGCAGATAAACCGGCTCACCGGCATCATTGCGCCCGACCGGATCGTTCTCGAAATCGACGTCGACGCGGCCCGCCAGCGCGAACGCGACGACGAGCGGCGGGCTCGCGAGAAAGGATGCACGCACCGCCGGATGGATGCGCGCTTCGAAGTTGCGGTTGCCGGACAGCACCGCGCACGCGACCACGTCGTTGTCCATGATCGTTTTCTCGAGTGTGGCATCGATCGGGCCCGAGGCGCCGACGCACGTCCCGCAGCTATAGCCCGCAACATTGAAGCCGAGCTGATCGAGAGAACGCTGCAGACCGGTCGCTTCGAGATACTTGCTGACGACGGTCGAGCCGGGAGTGAGTGAAGTCTTCACCCACGGCTTCGTTTTGAGGCCGCGTGCGACGGCTTTTTTTGCAACCAGACCCGCGGCGAGCATCACGCCCGGGTTCGAGGTGTTCGTGCATGAGGTGATCGCGGCGATCACCACATCCCCATGGTCGGCCCGCCCGCCAATCGCGGCTGATCTCGGACCGGGTTTGCCGTAACCGCCGCTCGCCAGTGGCTCGGTGAGCACGCTTTCGAATTTGCTCTTGATCTCCGCGAGCGCAATGCGGTCCTGCGGCCGTTTCGGTCCTGCGACGCTCGCCACGATCGACGAGAGATCGAGTTCCACCACGCGGCTGTAGTCGACCTCGTCTTCGCGCGCGGCGCCAAAGCAGCCTTGCGCGCGGTAAAATTTTTCAACGGCACTCACGCGCTCTGCCGTGCGGCCGGTCTGCAGCAGGTACTTGCAGGTCTGCTCGTCCACCGGGAAGTATCCGATCGTCGCGCCGTACTCGACGGCCATGTTGGAAATCGTCGCGCGGTCGGGCAGCGTGAGGCTCTTGACGCCCTCGCCGAAGAACTCCACGAACTTGCCGACCACTTTGGCCTGGCGCAACATTTCGGTGACCCGCAGCACGAGGTCGGTCGCCATGATGCCTTGCCGCAGCGCGCCTGTCACGTGCACCCCGACCACGTCCGGCGTGAGGAAATAAACCGGCTGGCCGAGCATCGCCGCTTCGGCTTCGATGCCGCCGACACCCCAGCCTACGACACCGAGCCCCGCGATCATGCAGGTGTGGGAATCGGTGCCCACCAGCGTGTCGGGATAGCACACACCGTCCTTCTCGAGAAACCCGGGCGCGAGAAACTCCAGATTGAGCTGGTGCAGAATGCCCCAGCCCGGCGGCATCAGGCGTATGCCCTGGTAGGCCTGCATCGCCCACTTCACGAAGCGGAAGCGTTCCTCGTTGCGCTTGATTTCGAGCTCCATGTTGCGCGCGAGCGCATCGGGCGTGCCGTGGTAATCGACCGTGAGCGTGTGATCGAGCGCCATGTCTACCGGGACCCTCGGCCCTACGATTTCACCCGAATAACCCATGCGCTTGACCGCGCCGCGGATCGCCGTGAGGTCCCCGAGCAGCGGTATGCCGGCCGCGCAGTTGAGCACGATGCGCCCGACGGTGAACGGGATCTCGTCTTCCCTTGGCGCCTGCGGCTGCCACGCGGCCAGCGCGCGCACCTGGCGCTCGAACACGCGCTTTTCATCGCAATTCCTGAGCAGCGATTCGAGCACGATGCGCAGCGAAACCGGCAGGCGCGATACGCGGCCCAAGCCCTGCTGCTCGAGCGCGGGCAGAGAGAAATACGAGCGCTTTTTGTCCGCGCCCAGATCGATATCGCGCTTTGCGATGGAAGCAAAAGGATGGGGCATGATTATCCCTGTGCCGCCTCGACGACGACTTCGTCGCCGTCGACACGGAAGCGGCGGTCGAAGCCTTCCGAAGCCCAATCCATGTAGCGCACCATGTCGTCAAAGCGCGCATCGCCTGCGCGCAGCACTTCAGGCCGCAATTGCTTATCGATCAGGACCGGCAGAAACGACACGCGCTCGATGCCCTTGCGATTCACGACGGCTTTCGCGATCAGGCTGCGTTTTGCGTCCGTGCCGTACGGCAGATGTGGGTAATCGGGGTCCATCTGCACGCCGTAGCGTTTCTCGAATGCTTTCGCTTGCTGCGGCGAAAAAGCGGGTGCCGACATCATGAAATTGCTCACGCTGTAGAAGCACGCCTTGCCGCGGTGCACGCCGATCGCTTTCGGTACGTGTGCGTGGTGTCCGAGGATCAAGTCCGCGCCCGCTTCGAACACCGCATTGGCAACGCGCGGCTGGTAGTCCGCGATCGCGCGCGGTATAAAGTGCAGCCCCCAATGGAGCGACACCACCACCACGTTGGCCGCCTGCTTCGCCGCCTTGATGTCTTCGAGCACGCCGGCGAGGTCCTCATCGTACGGCACCGTGACGACACGCGGCGGCATGCCGGCCTGGTACTCTGCGGATTCGTAGTACGTGTGGATTCTGAGCGGCGCGACGCCGGCCTTGTTGGGCCCTGCCGCGTAACCTTCCCTCAACACCGAGCAGTAGGCCAGAAACGCCACGCGTGTCCCGTTGCGTTCGATTACGGCCGGTTCCCGCGCCTCCGCGAGATTGCGGCCCGCGCCGATCGCCCGGATGCCGCGCTTCTTGAAGAGGTCGATCGTGTCGAGTAGCGCATCTTCGCCCCAGTCCATGGCGTGGTTGCTCGCGACGGAGACGACGTCGAAACCGCTCTCGCTGAAAATCGAAGCCATGTCGGGCGACACGCGGCTATGGCTGTCGCCTGAATGGACTTGCAGGCTCCCGCGCTCCGAATAGACTCGCTCGACCTGAGCGAAGCGAATGTCCGCTTTTTCAAGCGTCGGCTTCGCCAAAGCATTGTAGCCCGACACGGGGCCGTGTATCGGTCCGACGTCGCCGCATCCGAGAATTACCAAGCTGCTCACTCTGATTCTCCCCTCATGTTCGTGGCGTGCGTATCAACGTAGCAGCGAGGTCCTGATCGCTAAAGCTCGGTTCCGGTCGCCTTGACAAGCGCGCACTCACGCCGCCACGGAATCGCGTTGATCGGGCTTCATCATGCGGGTGAACTCGCCTGCCGAACCCAGTTTCTCAAGCTTGTTCACGGCATCGATCACCTGCGACGCGCGAGCCTCCGGCATGCGGTCCCGTACGAGCAGCCTGAACTTCGCGAGCCGCTCGGCGTCGCTGCACGGATCCGACGGCATGCCGTGGGGATCGATCACCGCACTGTCGTAGCTCTTGCCGTTCGCGAGTTCGAGATGGACGCGCGCCCCGTAATGCTTGGGATAGGCCGCCTCCATTTCCGGATCGACCACGAGCTCGATGCGCCGTGCCAGCTCGCGCCGCGACGGATCGTCGAGCTCTTTGCCGAAGTACATCGCGGGTTCGCGCGGATCGGCGGTCACCGCGAGCGCGGCGCAATACGGCAGGCTGTATTGCGCGCCCATCGTGTCGGGCGGCGCGACGTTGCCGTTGTTGCGCGCGGCGTAGCTGCAGACGCCCACTCGGAGCTTTTTCACTTCCTCTGCCTTCACGGGTTGCGCGCCGCGCATCGCTACCAGCTGTTGCACCGTGGCCTGAATCCAG
>JACPTJ010000063.1 GCA_016192835.1 Betaproteobacteria bacterium | reverse complement strand
TCTTCGAGCCGTTACCCGACGACATCATCGATGCCTTTGAAGGAAAAGAAAGCTGAAACTGCTACTCGACACCTGCACGTTCTTGTGGCTGATTTCGGACGACCAGCAACTGTCGGCAGAAGCGAGGGAAATTTTTTCCGATCCGGCAAGCGAGGTTTATCTCAGCTCGGTTTCCGCTTGGTTCCTGGTTCCAACGGAATCCCGGCCAAGCTTTTAGTTCGTGGATATAGGCCACCATAATCTCCGCACTTTATGCGGTGATTATGGTTGTTATTCGCCGCAAAGGCAATAACAATTTACGCAAAATATGCGGTGATTAAGGTGGATAATCTCCGCAGTTCGTGGTTCGTGGTTCGTGGCTCGTGGCTCGTGATTGGTGGTTCGTGATTCGAACAACGATCAACGTTCAACGAACAACGTGCAACGTGCAACGTGATTCATCCCTGCATCAACTTCATCTCGGCCGCGGCACAGTCCTGCTCGGAGCCCAGTAATACCAGCACGTCGCCGGCTTCGATGCGCGCATCCGGCTGCGGCGCCTGGGCGTGCACGTTATGGCGCCGCACGGCCTTGACCTCCACCTCCAGCCGCGCGAGATTCAGCTCGTCCAGCGTTCTCCCGATCGCCGCCGCGCCGGGAGTGATCAGCACCGAATGCAGCAGCTTCTGCGCTTTGTGCGCGGCGTCGTCGACGGCGTCGGTCGCGCCGTGGAAATAACCGCGCAGCAAACTGTAACGCTCCGCGCGCGCGTCGCGAATGCGCCTGAGCACGCGGTTGAACGGCACACCGAGCAATATCAGCGCATGCCCCGCGAGCATCAGGCTGCCCTCCATGATGTCCGCAACTACCGCGCCCGCGCCCGCTTCCCTCAAGCGGTCGAGATCGGTGTCGTCGGGAGTGCGCACCACCACCGGCAATCCCGGCCGCAGTTCGCGCACCTGGGCGAGGACGCGCAACGCGAGCGGGGTGTCGGCGACCGAGATCACCAGCGCCCGCGCCCGCAGCAGGCCCGCCGCGACGAGCACCTCGCGCCGCGCGGCATCGCCGTAGACGACTTGTTCGCCCGCGGCGGCCGCTTCCCTGACGCGCTTCGGATCGATGTCGAGCGCGATGAAGCCGATGCCCTCCTGGTCGAGCAGGCGCGCGAGATTCTGCCCGCTGCGCCCGTAACCGCATACCACGACGTGCGGGTCCACCGCCATCGATCGCACCGCGACGTTGTGCAATTCCATCGCGCGCGCCAGCCAGTCTGCGCCGCTCACATGGCGCACGATATGCTCGCTGCGCTCGATGATAAATGGCGCGGCCAGCATCGACAGCACCATCGCCGCAAGCGCGGTCTGCAGCGCCGCCTCCGGAACCAGATTGAGTGGCGCGGCCAGCGACAACAGTACGAAACCGAACTCCCCGCCCTGCGCGAGATCCAGTCCGGTGCGCAGCGCGGCGCCGGTGTCGCTGCCGAACAAGCGGCTCAAGCCGCCGATCAGCAACGCCTTGAGCGCGATCAGCGCGAGCAATGCGAGCGCGACCCACTGCACGTTCCCCAGTACCAGCGGGATGTCGAGTTTCATGCCCACCGTCACGAAAAACAACCCGAGCAGCACGTCGCGAAACGGTTTGATGTCGCCTTCGACCTGATAGCGGTACTCGGTCTCCGAAATCAGCATGCCGGCCACGAATGCGCCGAGTGCGAGCGACAATCCGGCGAACTCGGTCACGTACGCAAGCCCGAGCGTGATCAACAGCACATTCAGCACGAACAGCTCGGACGATTTTTGCCTGGCGATCAGATGAAACCAGGCGCGCATCGGGCGCTGCCCGAAGTAGAGCAGTATCGACAGCACCACGGCGGCCTTGAGCAACGCGAGCATCAACTCCGTTCCCAGATCGTCCGGATGCTGCGCCAGCGCCGGGATCAGGATCAGCAGCGGCACCACCGCCAGATCCTGGAACAGCAGCACGCCGATCACCTGCCTGCCGTGCAGCGTGTTGAGCTCGAGCTTTTCCGCGAGCATCTTGCTGACGATCGCGGTCGATGACATCGCGATCACGCCGCCCAGCACCACACCTGCGCGCCAATCCGCGCCGGAGCCGAGCGCCGCCGCGACGACGACGGCGAGCGTCAACGCGACCTGGGACGCGCCGAGGCCGAACACGATGCGGCGCATCGTGGCGAGCCTGGCCAGGCTGAATTCGAGCCCGATGCTGAACATCAGGAACACCACGCCGAACTCCGCCAGGCCGCGCGTGCCCGCGGTGTCCGGGATCAGGCCCAGACCGCGGGGCCCGATCGCAACCCCCACCAGCAGATAGCCGATCAGCGCCGGCAGCTTGAGCAGGCGGAACACGATCACCACCAGCACCGCGGCAAGCAGCAGAATCAATACCAGTTGCAGCGAATTTTCCATTTCAATTCAGAAAGAACTCCCTCTCCCCCAGTGAGATGGAGGAGAGGGAGGTTGTTCCTTCACTCCTTCACCTGACGGTCGGCGTTCGATCCTCACCCCCGACCCCTCTCCACGAGTGGAGAGGGGAGGCTCGAGATTCCCTTCTCCTTCGGGGAGAAGGGCATGGGATGAGGGATGGGCGGCTTTTGATGATCGTAAAAGTGTCTGACACCAATGAATAACCGCATTGGCGGACGCCCCACCCTCACCCCAACCCTCTCCCGCCCAAGCGGGAGAGGGAGTGTTCCCCCAGGCTGCGTAATCTGCTATCGCCGATGAACCCTCTCCCGCCCAGGCGGGAGTGGGGGTGTTCCCTCGCCCCGCTTGCGGGGAGAGGGTTAGGGTGAGGGGAAATTTTGTCATCCACTTTCATGATTCTCAATAATCGCTTTGTTCCCGAATGATGCCTTATCGCCGACGAATTGCAAGACGGACCGGCGCGCGGACTTTGCTATACTGTTCCCGCCATGACAGCCGCAGAAAACAAAATGCCGCAGCCCGTGGGCGGAAATGTTCTCGAGCTCGCGCGCGAAGTGCTCGAAATCGAAGCGGCGGCGATCACCGCGCTGATCGCCAGGCTCGATCAGGATTTCCAGCGCGCGGTCGATCTGATCCTCGACTGCCGCGGCCGGGTCACGGTGAGCGGCATCGGCAAATCGGGCCACATCGCCCGCAAGATCGCATCCACCATGTCCAGCACCGGCACCCCCGCCTATTTCGTGCACCCCGCCGAGGCGAGCCACGGCGATCTCGGCATGATCACGCGGGATGACGTCTTCATCGCACTGTCGAACTCGGGCGAAAGCGCCGAGTTGCTGGCGATCGTGCCGCTGATCAAGCGCCAGGGCGCCAAACTGATCTCGCTCACCGGCAATCCCGATTCGACCCTGGCGCGCGAGGCCGACGCGCACCTATACGCCGGCGCGGAAAAGGAAGCCTGTCCGCTCAACCTTGCGCCCACCGCGAGCACGACGGCAGCCCTCGCGCTGGGAGACGCCTTGGCGCTGGCGCTGATGCAGGCCAAAGGCTTCAGCCGCGACGAGTTCGCGCGCTCGCACCCGGGCGGCGCGCTCGGGCGCAAACTGCTGACCCACGTGCGCGACGTGATGCGCTCAGGCAGCGATGCGCCGCGCATTCCCGACACCGCGATGCTGTCGGATGCGATCCTTGAAATGTCGCGCGGGCGCATGGGCATCACGGCCATCCTCGATCGCGAGGAACGCGTGCTCGGGATATTTACCGACGGCGATCTGCGCCGCACCCTGCAAAAGGGCATCGACCTGCACGCCACTCCGATCGCGAGCGTGATGACGCGCGGACCGCGCACCATCAGCCCCGACAAGCTCGCCGCTGAAGCGGTGCAGATCATGGAGCGGCACAAAGTCAACCAGTTGCTCGTGGTCGATCGCGAGCAGCGCCTCATCGGCGCGCTCAACATGCACGATCTGTTCAAAGCCAAAGTCATCTAGACAGCTCGATGCAACGAATCTACGCCAAAGCCCGCGCCATCCGGCTCGTGATCTTCGACGTCGACGGCGTGCTGACCGACGGCTCGCTTTATCTGGGCGACAGCGGCGAGGAAATCAAGGCATACAATTCGCGCGACGGCCACGGCATCAAAATGCTGCACGAAAGCGGCGTCGAGCTCGCCATCATCACCGGCCGCACTTCACGCAGCGTCGAGTTGCGCGCGAGGAACCTCGGCGTCGAATTGCTGTACCAGGGCGTGGCCGACAAGGCGCGCGTCTTCGCAGAACTGCTGGTGGCGCGCAAGCTTGATGCCGGCGCCACCGCCTACATGGGAGATGACGTGGTCGACCTGCCGGTGCTGCGCCGTTGCGGACTCGCGCTGACGGTGCCCGAGGCACCGCTCGCGGTAAAGCTATCCGCCGACTACGTGACGCGTGCGCCGGGCGGGCGCGGCGCGGCGCGCGAGGTGTGTGAACTGATCATGCACGCCCAGGGCACCTTGGAGAAATCGTAGGATGGATGGAGCGCAGCGCAATCCATCAATTCGAATTGCGGCGGATTCCGGCGGGAACAGCACCGCCTCCATCCACCCTACGCCAGAAAATTATGACGGACTCAGATTATCTACAATAATATGATGCATCGGTTCACGTCGTGGTTTCCGGTGGTGCTGCTCGCAGCGGTGGCGGCGATGACAGTCTGGCTTGACCGGCAGGTGCAGCCGCCCGCGCACTCGCGCGACGGCAAAGCGCGGCACGATCCCGATTACATCGTGGAAAACTCGCCGCCACCCGCTTCGGCCCCGACGGCCTCCCGCGCTACTCGCTGAGCGCGCGCCGCATGATGCATTATCCC
>JACPTJ010000062.1 GCA_016192835.1 Betaproteobacteria bacterium | reverse complement strand
GCTGCCGACCTGGTGAAACAGGAACGCGATGCCGGTGAGCGTCGACAGGTATCGGACGCCGAAGATGTGGGCGATCAGGCCGCCGGTGAGCGGCACGGTGCCGAGCCACAAAAATCCGATCACGGCGCCGAAAACATAAACCGACCACGGCGTTACCGGCAGCGCGATGAACACGGCGATTGCCACGGCGCGCGTCAGGTACAGCGCGCCCAACAGGTATTTCTTGGTGTAATGCCCGCCGAGCCATCCCCAGAAATAGCTGCCGAAGACGTTGAACAGCCCGATCAGCGCAAGCGCCATCATGCCGGTCTCCGGGGTCATGTGCTGATCGATCATATACGCCGGGAAATGCACCGAAATGAACATTTGTGCCTGGACGCCTCGCGCAGCGCCTCCGGAATCGATTGCTTGTGCAACCCGGCCGGCTCATACCGGCGCTTTTCGACCAGCGCTGCCGCCAGCGGCGCGATCAGCAGTACCGTCAATGCCAGCGTCAGCAGCGCATCGTGCCAGCCGATACGATTGATCAGCGCCTGGCCGTAGGGGAGCATCACGAACTGGCCGAACGAGCCGGCGGCACCGGCGATGCCGAGCGCTACACTGCGCTTTTCCACGGGGAACGCGCGGCCAACGACACCGTAGACGATGCTGAAGCCGCTGCACGAGAGCGCGATACCGACGATGATTCCCGCGCTCAGGCCGAACTCCCAGCCAGTGGTCGAATCCGCCATCAGCACGAGCCCGAGCGCGTAGAGAACAGCGCCGCCGGCCATCACGCGTCCGGCGCCGAATTTGTCGGCGATCATGCCGGTGAAAGGCTGCGCCATGCCGTAGATCAGGTTTTGAATGGCGAGCGCGTACGCGAAAGTCTGGCGGTTCCAGCCGAGATCCATGGTCATCGGCTGCAAGAAAAGCCCGAAACTGTGGCGCGTTCCGAGTGCGAGGGTGACCGCCAGGCCGCCGCACAGCAGAACCACGGCGGGGGTGCGCCAGTCTCTTGTTGTTGTGGAAGTCACAATCAGGCCGATTGTAGCGTATTCGCCGCGGCCACGCCGGTAGGGCGCGGTTGTAGGGCGCCGCTGTAGGGCGCGGCTTCAGCGCGCCGAATGCGCCGAGCAGCTCACGCCTTCAGCGTAAACGGATTGAAGTCGGTGTCGCGGTCGTAGTAGTCCTCGCGTTCGGCGCGCTTCAGCCAGGCGACGATTTTGTAGGTGAGCGGCGTGAATACGACTTCGACGCCGACCTTGGCGACGAACTGCGCGAGCATTACGAACGGCAGCTTGTCGTCGGGAATAATGCCACTGCCGTAGAACGCGAGCGGATAGAACAGAGCCGAATCCACGCCTTCACCGACGATCGTCGAGCCGATGGTGCGCGTCCACAGCCAGCGCCCCGCGGTCCAGATTTTCATCTTGGCGAGCACGAACGAGTTGACGAACTCACCGCACAGGAAAGCGATGAGCGAAGCCAACGCGATGCGCCAGGTCGAGCCGAACGCGATTTCGTACGCGGCCTGGTTGCTCCAGAATGGCGCGGGCGGCAGCCTGACGATGACCCACGCCATCAGCGCCGCGAACGCGAGCGCCGCGAAGCCGGACCAGATGACGCGGCGCGAGCGCGCGTAACCGTAGACTTCGGTCAGGATGTCGCCGAACACGTACGAGATCGGAAAGAACAGCACGCCGGCGCCGAAAGTCAGCGTGCCCAGCAGGGGCAAATCGAGCTGCGCGATTTTCGCGGGACCGATCAGGTTCGAGCACACCAGCACCGTGACGAACGCAACCATCACGAGGTCGTAGTAGCGGTAGGCGCGGCGATCTGTCATCTTCCAATCTCTTGGCGACAGTCGAAGTCACCAATCACGAACCACGAACCACGAATCACGGCACTATTGGTTCGGCTTTGAGCGCGGTCCGGTAGAGCTTGAAACGCTTTACGTAGTCGTCCGCGAAGCCCTTGATCCCGGTGATTTCATCCGCCGAGAGCTGGCGCACCACCTTGCCGGGCGAGCCGAGCACGAGCGAGCCGTCGGGTATCGTTTTGCCTTCTGCGATGAGAGTGTTGGCGCCGACCAGGCAGTTCTTGCCGATCACTGCGCCGTTCATGATCACGCTCTTGATCCCGATCAGGCAGTTATCCCCGATGGTGCAGCCGTGCAGCATCGCCATGTGGCCGACGCTCACGTTCTTGCCGAGTGTGAGCGGCAGGCCCGGATCGACATGCAGCACCGAGCCGTCCTGCACCTGCGAGTTTTCACCTATGGTGATCACGTCGTCGTCGCCGCGCGCCACGACATTGAACCAGAGGCTGGCGTTATTTTCGAGCACCACCGAGCCGATCACGGTGGCATTGGGTGCGATCCAGTAGTCGCCTTTGGTGACGATCCTGCGTTCGCCCAGCGAGTATTTCATTACAGCAACGGCACGATCAGCAACGCCACGATGTTGATGATCTTGATCAGCGGGTTGACCGCCGGGCCGGCAGTGTCCTTGTAAGGATCGCCGACGGTGTCGCCGGTGACCGCCGCTTTGTGCGCGTCCGAGCCCTTGCCGCCGTGATGGCCGTCTTCGATGTATTTCTTCGCGTTGTCCCACGCGCCGCCGCCGGTGGTCATCGAAATCGCGACGAAGAGCCCGGTCACGATGGTGCCCATCAGCACGCCCCCTAGAGTTTGTGCTCCCGCGCTCGGGCCGCCAAGCCAGGTGAAGCCGACACCAACGATGACCGGTACCAGCACCGGCAGCAGCGACGGGATCATCATTTCCTTGATCGCGGCTTTGGTCAGCATGTCGACCGCTCTTGCCCTTGATCTCCCTGAACTGGCGCCGCACTTCGACCACCACCGAGCCGGCGGCGCGGCCGACCGCTTCCATCGCCATCGCGCCGAACAGGTAGGGCACCAGGCCGCCGATGAAAAGTCCGATGATGACGTAGTGATTCGAGAGATCGAACGAGACCGCTTTGTTTGCGGCTTCCAGCGCGTGGGTGTAGTCGGCGAACAACACCAGCGCGGCAAGCCCCGCCGAACCGATCGCGTAGCCTTTGGTCACCGCCTTGGTGGTGTTGCCGACCGCGTCGAGCGGATCGGTGATCGCGCGCACCTCCTTCGGCAGGTTGGCCATCTCGGCGATGCCGCCCGCGTTGTCGGTGATCGGACCGTAGGCGTCGAGCGCGACGATGATGCCGGTCATCGACAGCATGGCGGTGGCGGCGATCGCGATTCCGTAGAGGCCCGCAAGCCAGTACGCACTGAAGATCGCGGCGCATACCGCGAGTACCGGCCACGCGGTTGCCCGCATCGATACGCCGAGGCCGGCGATGATGTTGGTCGCGTGCCCGGTGGTGGACGCCGCGGCAACGTGGCGCACCGGCGCGAATTCCGTCGCGGTGTAGTACTCGGTGATCACCACCATCAGCGCGGTCAGCACCAGGCCGACGACCGCCGCCCCGAACAGCTTCATCGGGCTGAGTTCCGGGTACTGCACGCCGATGTCGCCCAGCAGCAGCCACGTCACCGGGATGAACAGAATGGCTGCGATCACGCCTGATGCGATCACGCCTTTATACAGCGCCATCATGATTTTCTGGCCGGGCTGCGCTTTCACGAAAAAGCAGCCGATGATCGACGCGAGGATCGAGACGCCGCCGAGCGCGAGCGGATAGACCACCGCTTTGGCTGCGACTTCAGGCTTGGCCAGCAGGAGCGCGCCGAGCAGCATGGTCGCGATGATGGTCACGGCATAGGTCTCGAACAGGTCGGCCGCCATGCCGGCACAGTCGCCGACGTTGTCGCCGACATTATCGGCAATCACGGCCGGATTGCGCGGATCGTCTTCCGGAATGCCGGCTTCGACTTTGCCGACGAGATCGGCGCCGACGTCCGCACCCTTGGTGAAGATGCCGCCGCCGAGCCGCGCGAAAATCGAAATCAGCGAGCCGCCGAACGCCAATCCCACCAGCGGTTCAAGGATATGCTTGATGGTGGCGCCGTGCGCGGCAGACTCGTGCAGCACCCAGAAGAAGCCGGTCACGCCGGCGAGCGCGAGGCCGACCACCAGCATCCCGGTGATGGCGCCGCCGCGGAAAGCGATCGCGAGCGCCGCATTGAGGCCGCTTTTCGCCGCCTCGGCGGTGCGCACGTTGGCGCGCACCGAGACGTTCATGCCGATATAGCCGGTGAGTCCCGACAGGACGGCGCCGATCGCGAAGCCCACTGCGGTCACCCATGAGTTGAGGGCGAACCCAATGAGCGCGAACAGGACCACGCCGACCATCGCAATCGTCGTGTACTGGCGATTGAGATACGCGGATGCCCCCTGCTGGATCGCAGCGGCGATTTCGCGCATGCGATCGTTGCCGCTGGGCCGGCTGAGGATCCACTGGATCGAAACCCCGCCGTAAATGATCGCGACAGCCGCGCACGCGAGCGCAAACAACAAAGCAACCGACATTACCGACATGACCATCTCCCTGGTTTTTCTCGGCCATCAACAGGCTGGCCGTTGTGCCTGCTACTTCGCATCCAGCGCGAGGCCGCCTTCAAAGCGCGTGCCCCGTCTGAATCCAAAAATCCGTTCGAGTTCTAGTTCCCCGATCAATCCGTCGACCGCTTCCTGCCCGTGTTCCCGCATCACCTCGGACAGGATCAGTTTGGCGGAATTCGCATTATAAGGCCCGCCAAAGCCGGCTTGAACCTCAAGTAACTGCCGCGCACGTTCCAGCGTCATGTTGATGCAGACCGAAACGAACGTAGGATGGGTTGAGCGCAGCGATACCCATCATTGATTCGTTTGCGATGGGTATCGGCCTTGATGGCCTCAACCCATCCTACGCGCTTCACCCTTCAACCTTCACATCAAACTTCGAACGCGGTGCCGAGCTTTTTCGGCACCGCCACGTTTTTGAGTTTCACGTATGCGGGCAGGCCGTTCTTGTAGGGCGGGTAGTCCTCGCCGGCGATCAGCGGGGCGAGATAGGTGCGGCACTGGGCGGTGATGTGAAAGCCGTCGGCGGTGATGAAGTCGCGTGGCATCATTTTTTCACGGTTGGCGATGTCCTTCAGATCGGCCGCCTCGATCGTCCACTTATATGGCCGGTTCGACTTGCGCACGATCACCGGCATCACCGCGTTACGGCCCTTGACCGCGAGTTCAACCGCCGCCTTGCCGACTGCATAGGCCTGCAGCGCGTCGGTTTTGGACGCGATGTGGCGTGCCGAACGCTGCAGATAATCGGCGACCGCCCAGTGGTACTTGTAGCCGAGTTTGTCCTTGACGAGGTTGGCGATCAGCGGGGCGACCCCGCCCAACTGCGCGTGCCCGAACGCGTCCTTGAGACCGGATTCGGACAGAAACTTGCCCTCGGCATTGCGTAGCCCCTCCGACACGCCGATCGCGCAGTAACCGTATTGCTTGACGATCGCATCGACGCGCGCAAGAAACCTGTCGCTGTCGAACGTGATCTCGGGGAACAGCAGGACTTGCGGCGCGTCGCCGGCTTTTTCCGCAGCGAGCCCGCAGGCGGCGGTGATCCAGCCCGCGTGCCGGCCCATGACCTCGAGCACAAAAACCTTGGTCGAGGTGCGCGCCATCGACGCGACATCGAAGCCGGCCTCGCGGATGCTGACGGCGACGTATTTGGCGACCGAGCCGAAGCCGGGGCAACAGTCGGTGACGACGAGATCGTTGTCCACCGTCTTGGGAATGCCAACGCAAATCACCGGATAGCCGAGCTTTTCCGACACCTGCGACACTTTGTAGGCGGTGTCGGCCGAATCGTTGCCGCCGTTGTAGAAGAAATAACCGATGTTGTGAGCCTTGAACACTTCGATCAGCCGCTCAAAGGGCGCGCGGTTTTCCTCGAAACTCTTGAGCTTGTAGCGGCACGAGCCGAACGCACCCGCAGGCGTGTGGCGCAGCGCGCGGATCGCGGCCGGGGACTCCTTCGAGGTGTCGATCAGATCCTCGGTCAGCGCGCCGATGATGCCGTCGCGGCCGGCGTAGACTTTGCCGATCCTGTTCTTGTGCTTGCGCGCGGTTTCGATCACTGCGCAGGCGGTTGCGTTAATCACGGCGGTGACGCCGCCGGATTGAGCGTAGAAAGCGTTCATTTTTGCCATAACGGAAAAATCCTAAAGCGTCGCCACAAAGATCACGGAGAAAAGCAATCCAGCAAGGGCGCATATTCTAACATCGGATTTGATCCATGAAGCGGCCGCCAACGTATCCGTCTCATTACGCCTCTTTCCGTGTTCTCGTTGATTAGAAGCAATCTCAAAAACAAGCTGGAACCGCCGATGAACGCCGATGAACGCAGATAAGATCAAAGGTCTTAACAGAGGCGCCGCTCGGTGGTTTCGGAATTTCATCGGCGTTTATCTGCGTTTATCTGCGGCTAATTGCCGTCTAGTGTTAAGGATTCCGGTCCAAGTCCGCGCCGGTCTTGCCGGAACTCGCGCCGGCGCGGTCTTTTTCGTGATCAGCCTGCAGCTTGAGCGTGGTCGTTACGCACTCGGCCAGGTCGTCGAAATCGCGCCCGGTGCCGAACTGCTCGAGCGCGGAATAGAAGAACTGGCTGCGATAGCGGTTGGCACCGATCTTGAAGATCACGAACTCGACGCCGCGTTGCTCCCAGTAGAGCGTCGGGCACACCGTGACTTCCGATGCCGCCGGGTCGAGCCTGATTTCGCTGTCGGCCGGCTCGATCGCGACGGTCTTCCCGTAGCGTTCCTTGAGCGCGGTTGCGACTACCCAGCGATCGGCAGCGGTGAAATCGCCGATGGCCATCAGTGGCGCTGCACGAGCGCAGCGATGATCTTGTCGCGGATATGCTCGACCGTACCGCGCCCATAGACGTTCACGTAGCGCGGCGCGCGCTTGTCGCCGCTTGCCGCCCAGCCGAGGTAGTAATTGACGAGAGGCTTGGTCAGGGAATGGTAGTTGGCGATGCGCCTCTTCACCGTCTCTTCGTTATCATCGAGGCGCTGAATCAATGGTTCGCCGGTGAGATCATCGCGGCCTGCCGCCTTGGGCGGATTGAATTGGATGTGGTAGCTGCGGCCCGAGCCGGGATGGATGCGGCGGCCGCTCATGCGGCGCAGGATTTCATCGTCGGCGACTTCGATCTCGACCACGAAATCGATATCGATGGCCGCTATGCGCAACGCCTCGGCCTGCGCGATCGTGCGTGGAAAACCATCGATGATGAAACCGTTGATGCAATCCGGCTGCGTGATCCGATGTTTCGTCATCGCCGTGACCAGGTGATCGGGAACCAGGTTGCCGGCGTCCATGAATTTTTTTGCCTCGTTGCCGAGCGCCGTGCCGGACTTGATCTCGGCGCGCAGCATATCGCCGGTCGAGATCTGGGGAATCTTGAAACGGTCCATCAGGAACTGCGCCTGGGTGCCCTTGCCCGCGCCGGGCAAACCCAGCAGGATAATTCGCATCATGTCGGTATCTTTGGCAGGAGCTGGCGCAAACCGTGCCGCGGCAGTCCGCAAGAGTGGCTGAGGTCGCCCGGTTATCGGAGCGATAAATTATACCGTGTACGGCGCCGCCGGGAAACCCGGTCGCAGCGCGGCTCAGCCGCCAGCCAGCAGTGTCTTGACGCGCTCGAGGTCCTCTGCGGTGTCGACTCCCGCGTGCGGCGCTGCAGCGGTGATTGCGACGCTGATGCGGTAGCCGTGCCACAGCGCGCGCAACTGTTCGAGGGCTTCGAATTGCTCAATCGGCGCCGGAGCGAGTTGCGTGTAACCGGCGAGGAACCCCGCGCGGTAGGCGTAAACGCCGATGTGCCGGTACGCCGGGAGTCCCGCCGGAATCCGCGTTATCCCGCCGGAAAACGCATCCCGTGCATAGGGTATCGGCGCGCGGCTGAAGTAGAGCGCATAGCCGTTGCAGTCGATCACCACCTTGACGATGTTGGGATTGACGAGCTGCGCTGCATCGGTAAGGGGGCAGCCCGCAGTGGCGATTGCGGCGTCGGAATGAGTAGCCAGCTGCTGCGCGACACCGCGTATCAGTTCGGGCTCGATCAGCGGCTCGTCACCCTGCACGTTGACGACGATGCAATCGCCGGGATAACGGCGCTGCGTGGCGATTTCCGCGATGCGGTCCGTGCCGGACGCATGGTCGGCGCGCGTGAGCAGCGCCCGATGACCGTGGCGCTCGACAACGGCAGCGATTCCCTCGTGGTCGGTGGCGACGATGACTTCGGCCGCGCCGCTGGCGCGCGCCCGGTCGGCGACGTGTACCACCATCGGCTTGCCGCCGATCTCGAGCAGCGGCTTGCCCGGCAGCCGCGTCGAGGCGTAACGCGCGGGAATGACGACGACGAAGTCCATTCACTCCTTCACGCATTCACCTCTTCATCCGGAGGAAGTTTGCGCGCTTCGTCCTCGAGCATCACCGGTATGCCGTCCCTGACCGCAAAGGCCAGGCGGTCGGGCTTGCAGATAAGCTCCTGCCGCGGCTTGTCGTAGACGAGCGGGCCTTTGCAGATCGGGCACACGAGAATGTCGAGCAGTTTAGGATCCATGCCGCATTTACTTTCCCAGTTTGTGCAGAATCAGCTCGCCCAGCGCGAGATCGACTTCCGCATCGATGCGCAGCGCCCAGAACTTCTCGCTGCCGAACCGCTCGCATTTTACCGCATCCTTTTCGGTCATGAGGACTGCGTCGGTATCGGCGCAGGCGAAATCCGCCGCTTCGAACGCGTGATGATCGGGAAACGGGCGTCCGGTGAACGATATTCCGAGCTCGCGCAGGTGGTTGAAAAACCGCTGGGGATTGCCGATTCCCGCGACCGCTTGTACGCGCTGCCTGGCGAAGCGCTCCGGGCCCGCCTGCCGTGCCGGGTTGAGCAGTTCATAGAACGTCCTGCCGCCAAGCGTCATTTCGAAGGTCGGCCTGCCCGATGGCAGCATGGCGCGCGGAAACAGGGTCGCGCCGTTGACCACCAGCGCATCAACGCGGTCAAGGCGTTGCAGCGGCTCGCGCAGCGGCCCGGCCGGCAACAGCATGCCGTTGCCGAAGCCGCGCTCGCCGTCGATGACTGCGATTTCGACGTCACGCGCAAGCGCGTAGTGCTGCAGGCCGTCGTCGCTGATCACCGCATCGCATTCGGGGTGCGCGGCGAGCAGTGCGCGTGCGGCAGCAACACGCCTGGCGCCGACCCATACCGGACAGCCGCAACGACGCGCGAGCAGCACCGCTTCATCACCGACGACGCCGGGATCGCTGCCTGCGGCGGCACGCTGCGGCGTGCCTGCACCGCCGCCGTAGCCACGGCAGACTATGCCCGGGTGGTAGCCGCGTTCAAGCAACATCCATGCGAGCCAGATCACGAGCGGAGTTTTGCCGGTGCCGCCGGCATTGATGTTGCCGGCGACGATTACCGGCACCGGCAGGCGTGTTACCGCCAGCACGCCCGCCCGGTAGAGCAGACGGCGCAGCGCGGCAAGGGCAGCGAATGCGAGGCTTAGCGGCCACAGCACCAGGTGCAGCGGCGAAATGCGATACCAGTATGGTTCCAGCCAGCGCATGGAGGTGATTGGTGACCAGTGATTGGTGATTAGCAAGAGCGGATTTTTCCAATCACCAATCACCAGTCACCAATCACCAATCACTTCCTGGTGGCTTGGGTGGTGAACGTGATGCGGCTGTAGCCGGCGATGCGCGCTGCTTCCATGATGTTGACGACCGACTGGTGGGTGGCGGCGGCATCGGCGTTGATGATGATCACCGGGTCGGCGATGCTGCCGGCCGCGCGTCTGAGCTCTTCGGCGAAGGTGTCCGGACCGCGAAACGGCACCGGCACCTTGTTGACCACGTACTTGCCCTGGCCGTCGACCGCGACATTGATCTGGTTCGGCCGCTCTTCCGGCTTGTTGGCTTCGGCGGTAGGCAGGTTGATTTGCAGCTCGGAGTAACGGGAGTAGGTAGTGGTGACCATCAGGAAGATCAGGATCACCAGCAGCACGTCGATCAACGGAATCAGGTTGATTTCCAGCTCGTCCTTGCGTGAACCGGCGCGGAAATTCACGATTTCTGCCTGCCGCTCAGCTTCGGCGCTCGCCGTGCAGGATCTCGACCAGCTTGACCGCTTCGCTTTCCATTTCGATGATCAACGAGTCAACCTGGTTGCGGTAGTGGCGGTAGAAGATCATGCTCGGGATCGCAACGATGAGACCCATGGCGGTGTTATAGAGCGCAATCGAAATGCCGTGCG
The DNA here is from genome assembly GCA_016192835.1 of Betaproteobacteria bacterium. Taxonomy (GTDB): domain Bacteria; phylum Pseudomonadota; class Gammaproteobacteria; order Burkholderiales; family SG8-41; genus PALSA-1004. The sequence goes on along the minus strand of JACPTJ010000062.1, from coordinate 8,999 downwards.
CAAGCACGATCGGATTGCTGCCGGTCGGTGTCTGCGAGCCGAAGATCTCGATCATGCCGATCACCGTTCCGAGCAAACCGAGCAGCGGGCTGATGGTGGCGATGGTGCCGAGCGTGGTGAGGAAGCGCTCGAGTTCGTGCGCCACCGAACGGCCGGTTTCGTCGATCGCTTCTTTCATCACCTGCGGCGTGCTTTGCACGTTTTTCAGGCCGGTGGCAAACACCTTGGCCAACGGCGCGCCGTTGGCGAGCCGCGAGAGCAACTCGGGGTTGGCGCCGTTCTGGCGAAACTCCTGGACCACCTGTCCGAGCAGGCCGCGCGGCGCGACGATGCTGCTGCGCAGCGACCAGGCACGCTCGCCGATGATGGCGAGCGCGATGATCGACGCCAGCACCAGCGGCCATATCGGCCACCCGGCCGCTTCGAGAAGTGCAAACACCGAATTCTCCCAGAATAGGTAACATTGCTCGATCCCTCACCCCCAACCCCTCTCCCGGAGGGCGAGGGGAGCATCGAGCGAAACCGGACTGTCGTCCGATTTCGTATTTATCAATGGAAACGGCCTAACTGTATAATGGCAATGGGTTTTCAGCAAGCGCAATCATCGGTCTTGCGGTGGTCTGTGTGATCGTACGTCGTACTTGATCCCGCGCGAGGTTCCGTGGTGCGGTCACCGTTGAAACAGCGCGAATTGCGCCGATTAATCTTCTGGCCCGAAATATTTCAATGGTCGCCAAATCGCCATCGGAGTTTGCATCATATGCATGAAGGCCGACTCAAAAACTTGTCCACAATTGCGGTGGATAAGTCTGTGCGAAGTTTGCAAACAATTCATCTAAGTGAGTTACCTGCAAAGGTTTTTTCTACTTTGCCTAATTTTTGAACGTATGAATATTGCAATCAAAATCAATGACTTGTAATAGAGAGCAAGGTTGCATGCGGGTTTGCGCCCAATGCCCCGGTGGGTCACGGTGGCATTGTGCATGGGCTGCCTTGCACGAGTTGTTGGGATACTTGCGTGAACCGTTGAAATATTTACAAAAATTGCGCGCGCGTGCGATTTGGCACGCGCCATGATGAGCGCAACGGTAAAATCTCGCGATGCAACAATTTTCAGATTCCGAAAAGCCCGCACGCGTCATCAGCGTCGCCGAGCTCAATCGTCTCGCGAAGGAATTAATCGAGCAGAATCTGCCGCTGATGTGGGTGGCGGGCGAGATCTCGAATTTCACGCGTGCCGCATCCGGGCATTGCTACTTTTCGCTCAAGGACGCACAGGCCCAGGTGCGCTGCGTGATGTTCCGCCACCGGATGCAGCTGCAGGACTGGAAACCCGAGAACGGCATGCAGGTCGAAGTGCGCGCCTGCCCGTCGTTCTACGAGCAGCGCGGTGAATTCCAGCTCAACGTCGAGGCGATGCGCCGCTCCGGGTTGGGCGCACTCTATGAGGCGTTCGAAAAGCTCAAGGCCAGGCTGCAGGCCGAGGGGCTGTTCGACGCGGCAGCCAAGCAGCCGCTGCCGCGGTTTCCGCGCGCGATCGGGGTTGTCACTTCGTTGCAGGCTGCCGCGTTGCGCGATGTGCTGACCACGCTCAGGCGCCGCATGGCGGCGATCCCGGTGATCGTCTACCCGACGGCGGTGCAGGGCGCGGGCGCCGGCGCGCAAATCGCGGCGGCAATCGGCACTGCGGATGCCCGCGCCGAGTGCGACGTGCTGATCGTCTGCCGCGGCGGCGGCAGCATCGAGGATCTGTGGGCTTTCAACGAAGAAGTCGTGGCGCGCGCAATTCACGCATGCACCTTGCCGGTGGTGAGCGGGATCGGACATGAAACCGATTTCACGATTGCCGACTTCGTCGCCGACGCGCGCGCGCCGACACCGACCGCGGCAGCGCAGATGGCGAGTCCCAATCGCGACGACCTGCGCCAGGACCTCAGCCACCTTTATCAGCGCCTGGCGCGCGTGACCGAGCGTGCGCTGGAGCGCCGCATGCAGCAGCTCGACGTGCTGGCGCGGCGGCTCACGCATCCCGGCGAGCGCATCGCGAACCAGTTGGCCCAACTCGGGCATCTTGCAAGCCGTCTGCGCAGCGCGTGGCAGATGACTTCCGGCAACAGTGAGTGGCGGCTGCGCGAGCTGTATCAGCAACTGCTTGCGCTGCGTCCTGATTTCACCGTGCTCGCCACGCGGCAGCAAACGCTCGCGCAGCGGCTTGCGAGCGCCGCCGCGCATCGCATCGACGCATTGGGGGCTGAAGTCAGAAGCCTTGCCGCGCAGCTCGCCCAGCTTAATCCGAGCGCGGTGCTGGAACGCGGCTACAGCATGGTCGAGACGGCGGCTGGCGACATCGTGCGCGACAGCGCGCAGCTCAAACGCGATGACGAGGTCAAGCTAACCTTCGCCCAAGGCTGGGCGCGCGCCCAGGTGAAGGACAAAGGGTAAGGCGGTGATGAGGGAGGGGAAAGAACTCCCTCTCCACCATCGCTGGGGGAGAGGGCGGGGTGAGGGGGTTCACGAATTGATCGGATTGAAGGATGACAAGGGTCGGCGCAGAATAAGGATGTTCGACACCGTTTTTCGGCGGGCGACGTCAAGTTGGGCAGACACAGAAAGTGCGGGATGCCATTGACAATTCAAGCGCACCTCTTCGGTTGTGGAGGGCTTCCTATCGCGGACGGACAATCGTGAGGCGCACCGTTCGTTGGCTCTCTACCGCTGGACTTTTCCTGCTTCTCGTCACGCCGTTCGCTGCGGGCGCACAACCGCGTGCGAAGGTGTATCGGATCGGTTACATCCAGATCGCGGCGCCTGATGAGCAGGAGCCTCTCACCAGGGCGCTGGTTAAGGGGTTGCGAGAACTCGGCTACGTGGAAGGGCGGAATGTCGTGCTCGAACAGCGGCTTGCTTGGGGAAAACAGGAGCGGCTCCCCGATCTCGCAGCAGAGCTTGTCCGGCTGAAAGTTGACGTCATTGTGACTGGAGCGAATCCGGCAATCGCCGCAGTCAAGAATGCAACAGCGACGATCCCGGTTGTCATGGCGACATCGAGGGATCCCGTGGGCTCCGGCTTCGTCGCTAGCTTGGCCCGGCCCGGGGGGAACATCACCGGGTTAAGCGCCGATCCCACCCCCGAGGTCCAGAGCAAGCGGCTCGAACTCTTGAAGGAAGCTGTCCCGAACGCCTCGCGCGTGGCCCTGTTGTGGAATCCTCTGCCTCCGGGTGCGGAGACCTATCGGAAGGTGGTCGAAGGTGCCGCCCGGAGGCTGGGTATGAGCTTGCAGGTCGTGGAGGTTCGCGGGCGAAACGAGTTCGAGGGCGCGTTCGCAGCGATGGCGCGGGGGCGTGCCGAAGCTGTGGTGGTGCTTCCCGACCCCGTGTTTTTTACTGCTCGGGCTCTGGTCGTCCCAATGGCGACGAAGCACCGGCTGCCGGCGGTGTTCAACGCGAGGGAGTTTGTGGAGCTCGGCGGTCTCATGTCGTATGGGCCGAGCATTGCCGATCAGTTTCGGCGCGCCGCCGTATACGTCGACAAAATCTTCAAAGGTACCAAGCCGGGCGATATTCCGGTGGAGCAGGCCACGAGGCTCGAGCTCTCGATCAACCTGAAAACCGCGCAGGCGTTCGGTCTTGAGATACCGGCGTCTCTCCGGCTGCGCGCCGACCACATCATCGAGTGACGATGATGAAGGCACTCATCGTTGACGATCACGCCCTGATTCGGGACGCGCTGGCGCGTGTGCTGAAGAGCCTCGCGCCTGACGCCATCGTGCTCGAGGCCGGCGAGCCGCGGTTCGCGTTCGAAACCATCGAGCGCGAACCGGATCTCGATCTCGTGTTGCTGGATCTCGCGTTGCCGGGTATGCATGGAATGACCGCGCTCCGATTGTTGCGTGACAGGCACCCGGCGGTACCCGTGGTTGTGGTCTCCGCGACGGCAGATCGCGAGAGCGTGACGCGCGCGCTCGAGTATGGTGCGATGGGTTTCATTCCCAAATCGTCGAGCAACGAAGTTCTGACGAGCGCGCTGCGGCTGGTGCTTGCCGGCAGTGTCTACGTGCCGCCAGAGATTATCGGTCGGGGTGATGGGGCGAGGCCGATCGAGGCGCCGCCCGCAGTAGGCCACAGAACACCTGCCGACATCGGCCTCACCGAGCGCCAGGCTCAGATCCTGGCACGGATCATGAAAGGCGAGTCGAACAAGCTGATTTGTCGCGAGTTGAATCTCGCTGAGTCCACCGTCAAGAACCAGATTACTGCAATCCTGAAGGCCCTGAACGTAACTAGCCGCACGCAGGCTGTGCTGGCAGTGGCAGAGCTCAAGCTGGTGCTCCCGGGCATGCGAGGCAACGATTCATGAGTTCGACGCCTGTCATGTCGATGTGCGCGCGGACAACGCTTCTCAGACTCGGGAGCCGATCGAGTTGCTCGTTGATACTCGGCGCACACTGCCCGCGGCCGACAACAAGTGGGTTAGCAGAGCGCGCAGCTTCACCGGCGACACCGGCTTGTGCAAGAGCGGCGCGCGTGCGAGCTGCGCCGCGTTCAAGACGGCATTCGAAGTGTCACCGGTAACAATGATTGTCGGCACATCCCCTCCGACCGCAGCACGCACGCGCGCCACGGCCTCCAGGCCATTCTCGTCCGTCGTCAGCCGGTAGTCACAAACGATCAGCTCCGGCGGCCGGTCGTGCGCGGACAGTTGCCGGATCGCATCATCGCCATCTGCGGCCGCGAGCGTCAGGCAGCCCCAGCTTTCGAGCAAGCCGCACATGCCGGCGCGCGCTGCCTCGTCGTCGTCGATCACCAAGGCAAAGGTGCCCCGCAAACCGGCAACGTGCAACGGCACCACGGCTGGTGGCGCCCGCGCCCCGGTCGCGACGCCGAGCGGGAGCTCGAACGCGAACATCGAACCGCGGCCGACACGCGAACGCAATTCAACACAGGTGCCGAGCAGAGGGGTCAGGCGCTCGACGATCGCTAGCCCTAAACCCAGTCCTCTGCCCAGTCCGTCGGCGCGTCGGTCCCCCGGGTGGCCGAGTTGCACGAACTCGTGGAACACATCCTTGCGCCGATCGTCCGGGATGCCGCAGCCGGTGTCCCAGACGGCGATGCGCATCCGTTCGCCACGCTTTCGGCAGCCGACCAGCACTCCACCGTGCTCGGTGTAGCGGATCGCGTTGGAGACGAGATTCAACAGGATACGCTGCACGAGAACCGGATCGCTACGCAGCCATGCGGGATTGGAACGCAAGCGCAGTGCGATGCCTTTCGCACGCGCCAGCGGCGCAAATTGCCTTTCGATCGCCTCCAGCAGATCGCCGACCGGAAAGTCTTCGTGCACCGCCTGGAGCGCGCCCGCCTCCAGCTTCGAAAGATCCAGCAACTGGTCGAGCAGTTCGGTCAGGCTCCCGACGGCCTCCTCGATCCGCTGCGTAAGCGCGGCCCGTTCGGCGTGCGTCCTGCTCGCGCTCAGCTGACCCACGAACAGCGCCAACGCGTGCATTGGCTGGCGCAGGTCGTGACTGGCAGCGGCCAGGAACCGCGACTTGGCTTGGTTGGCGAGATTGAGATCGCGGGTGCGTTCCTCGACACGCCTCTCGAGGTCCGCATACGTTTGGCGCAGCTGCGCGCCCATCGCGTTGAATTGCTCGGCGAGCTCCTGCAGCTCGTCGCCGCTCGCGATGTCGATGCGATGCGAGAGATCGCCCGCGCCGAAACGCTGCGCACCGCGGCGCAGCTCGTCGATCGGCCCGACCATGCGCCGCGCTGCGACGACGCCTGCCGTCACTGCCAGGGCGAGCGCGACGACCAGGATAACGGCGTTGCGTGCGATCGAAGCAACGAGCGGCGCGATTGCCTCGGCACGGGGTTGTTCGACGAACACGGTCCAATTGAGCCGCGGGATCTTTGCGTGCGCGGCGAGCACGCGCACTCCGCTCGGATCGCGGCCGTCATCGGCGAATCCCTGTACGTCTGCCGCTGCATTGGCCGCCTGCACTTGCGGCAGCCCTGACAGGTCTGTCATCTGCAGGACCAGGCTCATCTCCGGGTGCGAGACCAGCCGGCCGTGCGCATCGGCGACGTACGCGTAACCGGTCGCGCCCACTTTGATTTGCGAGACGACGTCGTTGACGAACTTCAGGTTCACATCGGCAATAACGACCGAGCCATCGCGAGCGGCGCTCGGCGCCGCGATCGTCAGATAGGGCTCCGTCTGCGCAACGAAGTACACCTCGCCGAAATCGACGCGGCCCGCCCGCGCGGTGGCGAATCCGGCTTGACCCGACTGATCGATTCCGCTGGCGATGCGATCGGTCATGATGCGCGAGACGCGCAACTGTTCGCGTCCGCGCTGATCGACGAGCGTCGCCGTGGTGATCGCCGGCTCCAGGCGCAGCAATTTCAGGAATTCCAGGTTCCGAAGCACATCTTCGACGAAGCGCGACACCGCGGTCGCCGCGGCCTGCGCCTTTTCCCGCTGCAGGGATTCGAGCGCCGCGCGGCCGTCACGGTGCGATACCCACGTTTCCAGCGCGCCGCTGACGATCAGCGCGACGGCGAGCAGCGCAGCGACCAGCGCGGCGTAGCGGGTTGCGATGGGTTGGCGCGACATCTTGTCAATTTACACTCCTCAGGGCGGCAGTCCAACAGGACTTCAGTCTTGCGACCCTGGTCCCATGATTTCAGCGGCGCCGGGACTTCAGTCGGATGGTGTTCTTACCGCGCTGCGCGCACGCTTCGCAACATCCGTGCTTCGCCACGGGTGCTTTGAAGGAGGAAATCCATGAACAGGTCGATTCATAAGTCGCTACGGACGTTGGCCATTTCCACCGCTTTTTCCGGAGTGATGCTATCCGGTGCATCAGGCGCGTTGGCCCAGACGGGAAATCTCGGAGAGCAGGTGGCAGGAGCCTGGACGATCGTCGCGGTGACGTACGAGCAGGCCGGCACCAAACGCGAGTCGTTTGGTCCCAATCCGAAAGGCTTCATGACGCTCCATCCCAATGGCCGCTACTCGATTACGCTGATGCGTTCCGGCCTTCCCAGGATCGCGTCCAATAATCGCGAGGCGGGAACTCCAGAGGAGAACAAGGCCATCGCAGGCGGGGTCCTCGCTCACTTCGGCACGTACTCCATCAGTGAGAAGGACCGTACGATCAAGTTTCAGATCGAGGCCAGTACGTTCCCGAACTGGGATGGAGCCACCCAGGGGCGTTCCATTGCATCGCTCACCGGGGACGAACTAAAGTGGACCGTGCCGACTCCGGCGCAGGGATCGGGAACCGCATACTTGGTCTGGAAACGAGCCCAATAGGTAGTGATGCCGGATTACATGTCTACGCGCGGGCTAACCACGCGGTAGAGGCGGAAATTCGCGAGTGGGCTTCGCCAGCTTGCGCGTGCGCTCACCGCAGTCGTTAGAGAGCAACAGTAACCTTCAAAGGAGGATGCAATGCGTGCCATTCACTGGTTTATCACTGGGATAGTGGTATTTTTGATTAGCGGCTGTGCCAGCGTCCAGACGTCACCCACTGCGGAAACGCGACAGGTGCTGGCGCCGACCGGGAAACTCCGTGTCGGGTTCTTCGCCGGGAATCCCAATCACGCGATAAAAGATTCCGCATCAGGAGGGTTCAAGGGACCCGCAGTCGACCTAGGAAGGGAATTCGCGCGCAGGTTAGGTGTTCCGTTCGAGCCTATCGCTTATACGTCATTTCCGCCGATTCTTGCGGGCGCAAAGTCCGGCGCATGGGACATTGCGACGATGGGCATGACCTCCGAGCGCGCACAGATCGTTGACTTCACCGCACCCTACATGATCGTCCAATTCGGCTACCTTCTTCCGAGCGCTTCTTCGATATCCAGTTTGGCTGATGTGGACAGGTCCGGCGTTCGCATTGCTGTGCTGGAGAAAGGGACGCCGGACGTTTATCTCACTCGCACCATAAAGCGTGCCACAGTGGTTCGATTGCCGACGCTCGCTGAAATGGTTCAAGCACTGCAAGCCGGACGGGCTGATGCTGTTTACGGAACTGTCGCGAGCATGTTCAACCAGTCGGGGAAGTTGCCGGGTTCGCGTGTGCTTGAGGACCGATTCGGCGGCGAGGAGACCGCAATAGCTGTTCCGAAAGGACGGCAACTCAGCGCTGCATACGCTCGCCAATTCGCCGAGGCGGCGAAATCTGAGGGGTTGGTCAAAACTGCAATCGAGAAGGCCGGGCTGCGCGGGGTGGTTGTCGCCCCCATCAAATGATGCTCTCTAACCCCTATGAGGCTTGGACCGCGACGCCCGCGAAGCGGGCGCGCGTCAAGCCCGATTGGGTGTCATATGCCGGACATTGCTGACCTGAAGAACCTCAGAGACAGACCGCTGCTTCATAGCATAATTGGCCTGGAAGCCAATATCGATAAGGCTTTCCGGGTGGTCTACGTTTACATTTGGCCGCAGATAAAATGCCGATCATCAGGGTCAATGAGTGAACAAGTGATTGCGTGAGCCCCCTCACCCTACCCTCTCCCCCGATGACGGGGGAGAGGGAATCCTTTACTTATTTACTCGTGCACAGTTTCATATCTGTGTTCATCCGTGGTTTTCTGTTGTTTGTTCCGGTAGGTGTTGACGCAAATGCGCAAGCACCTGCTCGCTCAAATCCCCGGCAAGGCAATCGAACTCGGTAACTTCTTTCATCGCGCGCAGCCAGGTGAGCTGGCGCTTGGCGAGCTGGCGCGTCGCGGCGACGCCCTGCTCGCGCAGCGCGGCGAGTCCGATTTCGCCGTCGAGGTAGCGCCACGCCTGGCGGTAACCGACGCAGCGCATCGACGGCATCGACGCATCCAGCGCATAATCCGCGCGCAGTTTGCGCAGCTCGCCGATCAGCCCGAGCTCGAGCATTTCCTCAAAGCGCGCCGCGATGCGCGCGTGCAGCTCAGTGCGGTCACCCGGCACCAGCGCGATCTTGACTGGTGTATATGGGAAATACACGTAATTCGGTTTTTTT
>JACPTJ010000061.1 GCA_016192835.1 Betaproteobacteria bacterium | reverse complement strand
ATGATGAGCGAAAGCCCATGATGCGCGCAGCAACGGTATTCGCCCGCCGCCATCTTGAGATTGCCGTTGCGCCTGAGCACGCCGACTTCGTTGGTCACGTCCTTTGGAACCGTGGACAGCGAATCGGTGACGTTGTCCACCAGCACCTGCACCTCCAGCGCATCAACCGGCTTCAGATTGCGAGCGACGTTTGCAGACATGGTGTGCTCCTCCTGGGATTGTTGGTTCTCGCTCAGTGGCCCGTGTCATGCGTTGCGCATAGCAGGCTTGCCTGCGTCATATTACATGATCGAGCGGATTACGCCGCCGTCGACGCGCTGCGCGGCGCCGTTGACCGCGGAGGCATTGGCCGAGCACAGAAAGACCACCTGGTCGGCGATCTCTTTGGTGGTTGCGAAGCGCTGCAGCAGCGAATCGTGGGCTTCCCCGCGAAAGTAATCCGTTTTCATGGTCTCGACGGCGACGCCCTCGCTATGCGCCATTTTGTTGATGAAAACCTCGACGCCTTCGCTCCAGGTCGCCGCAGCCAGCACGCTGTTGACCGTGACACCCGTGTGACCAAAGCGGCCTTGCTCATCGCGTAATGCAGCATCACAGGATTGGGCTTGGCGCTCTGTTCGGACGCAATGAATACGATGCGGCCCCAGTTGCGCTCGAGCATGCCGGGCAAAAACGCCTTGCTCATGCGCACCGAGCTCATCACGTTCAATTGGAACATCGCCTCCCAGTCAGCGTCTTCGAGTTCGGCCAGCTGCTTGACCTCGAAAGAGCCCACGTTGTTGACGAGGATGTCGAGCGGGCCGGCGGCATTCACGCGCGCCACCACTTGAGCCGCTCCCGCCGCAGTGGGTAGATCGCCAACGGCGCCGAGCGCATTTCCGGCGGATTTGAGTTTGGCCACCGCCTCGTCGAGGCGTTGCTGCGTGCGGCCGTTGATGACGACCTTCGCCCCTTCTTCGAGCAACCCTTTGGCGATCGCAAAGCCGATTCCCGCAGTCGATCCGGTCACCAGCGCCAGCTTGTTTTTGAGGCCCAGATCCATTGCATCCTCTTCAACCTGTAGCGCAGGCGCCCCGCCTGCCATCGTACGAATGCAGGCGAGGCGCCTGCGCTACAAAACCCTATATGTCTCCGATGGGCACGGGAAACAACGGCTCGAGTGCGTCGACTTCCATCACGTGATAAACGCTGAAGCGGTAGGCGGTTCCGGCCACGACTTCCGGCGGCGTGAACGGGAACGCGAGATTGCCGCCAGTCGAGATCCGCCCGGGGAAGCCGTGGTGCAGCAGATACTGCTTGAACACGGTCGCAACCGACTTGGCATCCTCGGCGCTTGCCGCAATGCACTCGACCATCACGAACACTTCGCGCGGCAATGCCGGCGGCGGCCCCTGCCAATCGAACGCGCCGTTGATGCCGTAAACGCGGTAATAAAGCTCGAACGGCGCGCGCACTGATACGGCCACCAGCTCGCGCACCGTTTTCTCGACCGCCGGCAGAATCTCGTGCATCGCCGCGATCGCTTTCGGATCGGCGCAGCCGGCAAGCAATACCGCCCGTTCCCCGACGCGCGTCGCGCCTTCGATTTTCACCGTGAACCGCGTTGCCGGTTCCCAGCGCGCACCCGCGATGCGGCAGCGATGCTCGTCGACCGGCTCATAGCGCGCGCTTTCCGTATTCAATACACCCTCGGGCTCGATCACGCGGTACGGATCGCCCTGTTCGTAGAGGCTGTGCGCCGCCACCGACATCGGAGTCGCGTGCCGCAGCGGATTCATGCTGTCGATGGTGAAGCTGTCGCCGTCGAGCGTGCCGAGCAGTGCATCGCGGCCGCCGGGTGTGGTGCAGAGCGAGCAGCATTCGCTGATCTTCGCCATGTGCATCGCCGGCCCGATTGGATAACCCAGCATCGCGGGGATTGCGGCGAATACCGCGGTGTCGCAGGCGCGCCCCGCGATCACGACATCGGCGCCGGCGGTGAGCGCACGCTGAAACGCTTCAATCCCCATCTGGCCGACGATGTGGGTTGCGGCGTCGACCGCGTGCTCGGTGAGCGCCGGGATCGCGCCGAGCGGCGTGACCTTGCCGGCGCGGATCGCGCGCTTGATGAGATCGCGCGGAATATCGGCGCGGATGGACGCGAGGCGGAAATGCAGTCCCTCCGCGCGCGCGATGTCACGCACCATGGCAAGCGTTTTGTCGAGATGCGGCGCCGCGCCCGCGCTACCCGCGGTGCCCAGCAGGAAAGGCACGCCGATCGAGCGCGCGCCGCGCAGCGCTTTCGACAAATCGTCGCGCGTCATCGCGTCGCTGGTCGCGAGGTTGCCGCTGCCAAGATAATACGGCCCGGGGTCGATCGAGCCCATGTCGGCGCCGAGAAAATGCGGCTTGCGCGCGAGTCCCGCGGTGAATGCGGCGTCCGGAATGCCGTAGCCGAGCTGGCCGGACACGGCGAGCACGCGCAGCGGCTGCAGGCCCGCGGGCATCACCAATTCGCTCTTAAGTTTCTGGATGGCGTTCATATTTCGATCCCGAGCAGCGGGCCGTGCTGTTGCGCGCCGTAGACATCGCGGTCGCCGGGGTCGCCGGCAACGAGCTTGCGATCCATCACGATCTTGATCGCAATCGCCGGCGGATACGGAATCACTTCAACCTGCCGCGGCGCAAGGCCGTAAAGATCGGCAATCGCAGCGGCCGTCAGCGACGGCGCGGCAAGCGCGCGCTTATATCCGGCTTCGTCGTTGAACATCAGATCGACGGTGAGCGTGGTCGGGCCGGCATTCTTGCTGCGGATCACGCGCGCGACATCGAGAAGTTTCATGCCGCCCGCTCCTGCGCCGCGTGCGCGACCCCGTCGCCGATCAGGCGCTCGACTTCCTGCTGTGCATAGCCGAGGCCCGCGAGCAGTTCGCGCGTATGCGATCCCACCTGCGGCACGCCGAGCCGCGTCGCGAGGCGCCGTCCATCCATCTCGATGGGCAGCAGCGGCATTTTGGCCTTGACGCCGTTGAGCAGCGTCACGGGCGCCAGGCCGCCGGATGCGTTCAGATGCGGGTCGTCGAACAAGTCCTCGGGCCTGGCGATCGGCGCGAACGGCAGTCCGAGTTTATCGCACGTGTCCATCACTTGCTGCTTGGTCAATCGGCGGAAAATTTCCGTCACGATCGGAATGACTCGCGCACGCGCTTCGACGCGCTGCGGATTGGTTTTCAGCGACGGGTCCGCCAGCAGGTTGCCGAGTTCGAACGCTTCGCAAAAAACTTTCCACTGCGAGTCCGTCACGACGCCGACGAACACCTGCCCGCCGTCGCTCGTCGTGAAAGTATCGTAGACCGCCCACGCGCGCACGCGGTCAGGCATCGGCTCGACGGGTTTGCCGGTCATCAGGCCTTCCATCATGTGCTGCGCCATCAGGAACACGTTGTTCTCGAACAGCGCGCTTTCGACTTCCTGGCCCTGTCCGGTCTGCCTGCGCTGGAACAACGCCGCGAGCACCGCAATCGCACCGAACATGCCGCCCATCACGTCGTTGACGGAAGCGCCCGCGCGCACCGGCCGGCCCTTGCCGCCGGTCATGTAGGCGAGCCCGCCCATCATCTGCACGACTTCGTCGAGCGCCGTGCGGTGCGCGTAGGGTCCCGCAAGAAATCCCTTGAGGGAACAATAAATCAGATCGGGTTTCACCCGCTTGAGCGCGGCGTAACCGAATCCGAGCTTTTCCATTGCGCCCGGCCGGAAGTTCTCGATCACGACGTCCGCGCTCAGGAGGAGCTTCAGCACGATGTCGCGCCCGGCGGGCGACCTGAGATCGACCGCGAGGCTTTTTTTATTGCGGTTGTAGGTCGGGAAAAACCCCGCGCCGGAAGCCGTGAGCTTGCGCGTGTGGTCGCCGTCGGGCGGCTCGATTTTGATCACTTCCGCGCCGAGATCGGCAAGGATCAACCCGCACGTCGGACCCATCACCATGTGCACGAATTCGAGCACGCGCACACCTTGCAGCGGCAAATTCATTGCTTGTTTCCTTTGTGTTACTTAGTGAGAGTAGCGCAGGCGCCCCGCCTGCTCTTTAACAATTGCAGGCGAGGCGCCTGCGCTACCAAAGCACATCTTTCGTGTTACGCGACGTTAGCGACAGATGGTGCAGTGCACGAGCGGCGCTGTCAAATCGCGCGCAGTTTGCGCAGTGCCGCGGTTCATTGCACAATGGGATAATTGAAGAATACGCGCTGTCTTGCGGTGTTTTACGGCACCAACCACGAAGGGAAATCACATGAGCACCATTACGCGCCATCAATCCGATTCGCGTTTGAGCCGCCTTGTCACGCACAACGGGACCGCCTATCTCGCGGGTTTGACGGCCGATAATCGCGGCGCGGGCATGAAAGCGCAGACCGAGGAAATACTGAAGAAAATCGATGGGTTGCTGAAGCTCGCCGGAACCGACAAGTCGCGGCTGCTGTCGGCGATGGTGTACGTGACCGACATGCGCCTGAAGCCGCAGATGGACGAGGCGTGGACCGCCTGGGTCGACCCGAAAAACACACCGGCGCGCGCCTGCGTGGAGACCCGGCTCGGGACGCCCGACACGCTGGTCGAAATCATGGTCGTCGCGGCGCAATAAGACACCGCCCGCTGGATTCCGGCCCCGGCTAGGCCGGGGCCGACCTCGACCGCTGAGATGACGACCCAGGACCGGGCGACCGCTCCGGTTTACCCGCTCTTCGCGACGCTTTTTACCTCGATGCCTGCCGCCCGCGCCAGATCGCGGTGTATGCGCGCGACGCGCTCGACCTCGCCTTTGGCGGGGAAACGCTCGTAGAAGCCTTCCACCCTGAAGGATTTCTGCTGCTCGCTCCATACGGCGAGACGTTCCTCCCAGCGCTTCGGGCGACTGTCGACCGGTTCGGCATCCGCGCGCGCGAGATCGGCGCACACCCTGATCATCGCCTTGAGCGTGACCGGCTTGGTGGTCATGTAACCGTCGTTGGCCCAGGTGTCGCCCCACGCGAGCTTCGCGGCTCTCAGGAAATCCCGCACTACGCAGTAGTAGCGCTCGGCTTCCTTGTAGCTGTTGGTCGCCTGCTTGATCTTCTTCCAGTCCACGCGCGTCCAGCGGTATAGCTCGTTGAAAAGCTCCGCCTGCAGTATCCACTTGTCCTTCTGGCTGCGGCCGCCGAGCCGGTTGATGCGGTAGCGCAGCGGGCTGTCGCCCTCGGTATAGAGACTGTCCACGATACGCGCCGCGAAGCGCCGGTCGGGGTCGGCCCACGACACACGCTCGTAGAGGTCGACCAGGTGGCTCTTGTTGATGCGGGTCGGGGTCGAGTTGATGATCACGAACATCTCGGCCGCGAAGTCCTCGCTGCGGCCGTCAAAGATCACGCACGGCACGTCTATGGTCCTGGCTTCGTCCGGATGCTCGTTCAGGTAGAAGCGCAGCGCCGCCAGGCGGTGCTGGCCGTCGATAATCAGGTACTTGGACGTCGGCTCCTGCAGGTGGCCGATGTGGTCCTGGCCCTCCACCGAGCGGAAGCCAAGTTGGTCGGCGGTGAAAAGCAGCACGGTGCCCGGGATGGGGGGCTGCGTTACCGCCATTTCGTAGAAGTTCTTGAGCGAGCGCACCTTGGCGCGCGACAGCTGGCGCTGAAATGCAGCGTCGGTGCGCTCGATGCGCGAGATGAACTGGGCGACTTCGTCGTTCTGCGGGATGGCTTGGGGCGCGATCTGCTCGTCCTCGTCGTAATAACGGCTGATAAAACGCACCTTGTTCAGGATTTCTTTGGCGGGATAGCTCACCAGATAGAAGATCCCGTCTTTTTGGCGTATCCGTGTTGCTAGCATGGTGTGTCTTTCGAGTTGATTTTCACACTAAAACCGAGGCTTACCGCCTGGAGTCCCGCACGCGCAGCAATGCCGCGCCTGGGTGTAATGATATATGAAATCAGCGGTCTGCGGCTCAAAAACCATGCCAAAACCGCTAAAAAAACCCTCATACCCTGTATCCGGGCCTGCTCCCGGAAAGGAAAAACGGATCGTCCAGGGGGTGCGCTCAGGCCTTAAGGAGCTCGACCGGTGTGAACTTGCCGTTCAGCGCAACGCTCGGGTTGATTCCCCACCAGCGCTCGAGCGCGGTCGCATAAAGATCGCGGAAATCGACCGCGAACGGCAGGTTGCCGTTGCCATCCAGCCTGGTCAGCGCCGGGGGCATGCCGTAGATGCCGCCCCTGACGCGACCGCCGAGCACGAAATGCGCGCTGGCGGTGCCGTGATCGGTGCCGCCGCTCTGGTTTTCCTTCGGCCGGCGCCCGAACTCGGCGTAGGTCAGCATCAGCGTCGAGTCCCAGCGCCCGATTTCCTGCATCGCCGCCCGCATCGAAACCAGCCCTTCGGCAAGCTCCTTCAGCAAGCGCTGATGCACGCCCTGCTGGCCGCTGTGCGTATCGAACCCGTTGTGCGAGACCTTGACCACCGCGACGCCGGCCTTGCTCGCGATTACCTGCGCAGCCGTCTTCAGCGCGTTGCCGAATTGATGGTTCGGGAACTCGGCGCGAAAAGCGTAATTCGCGTTGAGGCTGAACGCCGCCTGCGCCACGTCCTGCTCGACCTTGAGGATATGTTTGAGCGCGGGATTGCGCGCCGAACCCTCGGGACTCGCGAGCCTCGCCTGGCGCAGAAACTGCTCGGTGCTGATCAAAGCGAGCGCACGCGTGCCGCCGCCGGCGAGCGGTCCCATCTCGCTCGATCCGACGACGATGCCGTCCGCGGCGTACGATTTTGGCACCGGCGAGCTGGCGAAAGCGCGCGTCAGCCAGCCCTCGGAAAGGTATTCGCTGCTCTTGGAAGCGGTATCCCAGATCTCGATCGAGCGGAAATGCGAGAGGTTGGCCCCCGGATAGCCGACGCTCTGCACGATCGCAAGCTCGCGGTTTTGCCATAACGCCATCAGCGGCTGCAGCGCCGGGTGCAGTCCGCTGCGGCCGTCGAGCTGCAGCACCTGATCGCGCGCAATGGCGATGCGCGGACGCAGGTTGTAATACTCGCTGTCGGCATACGGCACCACGGTGTTGAGCCCGTCGTTGCCGCCCTTCAACTCAACCAGGATCAGCAGATTGCTGTAACCGGCAGCAACGCGCTGCGCGAGAGCGATCTCGGGCATCCACGCCACCACCGCAGTCCCGCCGATCGCGCTCAGAAATTCACGTCGGTCCATTAACGTTCCTTCGTGGCTCGTGGTTCGTTGCGGGCATCCTACTTCAACTGATACACCGGATCGAGTACCAGTTGCCGCAGCACGTCGACACCTTGCGCGCCCGCCGCCTGCGGGCTGGCGGGATCGGCAGCCAATACCACCCGCGCCAGCAGCGGATCGCCGAGCCTGAACTGCGACAGCCAGCGGTTGGCATCGAAGTGGACATCCATCATTGCGCGCATGAACCGCTGCTTGCCGTTCGCGCCGAGCTTGCCGATGCCTTTCACGCGCTCGCCGTCGTCGCGGTTCATCGGCATCGCCGCGGGCTGCGGCATCTCCTGCGCGCGGAACAACCGCTCGAGCAGTTGCTTGCGCGCGAGCAGGGTCGCGCTGTTGATCCACGCCTCGCCGCCCGGCCAGCCCTTGACGTTCGGCGGCGCGAACAGATCCTGGCCGAGCTGGCGCGAGACGAACAGGAACGGCGTTACTTCGCCCGTTGTGTAGCGGAACTGGCGCAGCGTGCCGACGATCAGATCGATCGGCGATTTGATGAGCGCGGCACGGTTCTGCGGCGCGTAGAACGCATCCGACACGAGCAGCGCCCGCAGCGCGACCTTGATGTTATAGCGGTTGTCGCGGAACATGCGCGCGATGCGCCTGACTTCCGCCGGGTCCGGATTGGGGGACACGAATTCGCGCCACAGCTTCGACACGATGAATTCCGCGGTCCGCGGCTGAGCAAGCAGGATGTCGAGCACCGCATCGCCGTCGAAATTGCCGCTTCGGCCGAGCACGGTTTTTACGTCTTCGTCGTGCGCCTGACGGCGGAACACGAACTCGCCGCTGTCGGGGTCGATACTCCAGCCGGTGAATGCGCGTGCGGCTTCCTTGATATCCTGTTCGCCGTAGTTGCCTTCGCCCAGCGTGAACAGTTCCATCACTTCGCGCGCGAAATTTTCATTCGGCCGGCCCTTGCGGTTCGATGCGCTGTCCAGATACACCACCATCGCCGGGTCTTTGGAAACCTCGTGCAGCATGTCGCCGAAGTAGCCAAGCGCGTGCCTGCGCAGCAGCAGATTCTGGCGGTACATGAGCGGTGGCGACTTGACTTTCTGCAGACTGGAGGTGAAATGGTTGTGCCAGAACAGCACCATTTTCTCGGTCAGCGGCGAAGGGGTCGTGAGCATTTCGGTCAGCCACCAGCCGCGCAATTCGACGCCTTTCTCGAACTGCTCGCGCTGGAATGCTTTGCGCTCGTCCTCGCTCATGCCGCGCACGCGGCGCGGTGATTCGAAGGTGTTGACCCAGCCGGGCGCCGGCGTGCCGACCCTGGTCCCGGTCCACGCCAGCAGCCGGTCGGCCGCCTGCTCGCGCGTGAGCGTCGCAAACGCATTGATGTCGTCGACGCTGGCGGCAAAGCTGGTGCGGTTCAGCAGGTGCCGCGCATCGCCGAAGCCCAGCGCACCCGCCGCAAGTGCCGCGCCCGGCGCGTGCAGCAGCAACAGCATCAGCACGCGCCTGAGGGTTGCGATCGACATCATTCAGACCCCGCGACGGCCTCAGCGCGACGGCCGCCTTTTATAGATTTCGCGGTTTGCCCGATCGATATCGCGGCGCAAATCGCGCCGCTCGTCGTCGCTCAGCCTGCCGACGCCGTTTTTGTTGCGTTCCGGCGGCCGCTCGCCGCGGCGAAAATCGCGTTGCGGAGAACGCTGAAAATCGCCGGGCCGCTGGCGCTGCGCCTGGACATCGAACCGCCCGCCGCCGAAATCGCGCCAGGGCCCCGCGGCTGCCGGCCGTGCGGTCACCGCCAACAGCGCTAGAATCATGCCGATCAGAATTTTCATGCGCTCACGCTCCGTTAACGCCACCCTTATCTCAGCGTTTGGTGGATTGCGCTGCGCTCCATCCACCCTACGATAGGCCGTTGCATCGAGTAACGTTACCCTCGACTCGACGTTGACCTATGCTACGCCGCCTTTGTAAGCATGCGGTTAATGGCGGGCGAATTTTTGTAACAATTTGTTTCAGCCGCGGCGGCGGCGGCAACAAACGCTTACAAAACAGTGGAATTGGCGGCATCAAACCGCTAGCATTCCGGCCATGAGTGAATCCAGGCTCCGCATCATCGTCGTCGACGACGACGCACGCCTGCGCGAACTGCTCAACCGCTATCTGAGCGAACAGGGGTTCAGCGTGCGCGCGGTCGCCGATGGCAACGAAATGAACCGCTGGCTCGCGCGCGAGCGCTATGACCTGATGGTGCTCGATTTGATGATGCCGGGCGAGGACGGGCTGTCGATCTGCCGGCGGCTGCGCGGCCTGGGCGACAAAATCCCGATCATCATGCTCACCGCCAGGGGCGACGACGTCGACCGCATCGTCGGGCTCGAGGTCGGGGCCGACGACTATCTGCCCAAGCCATTCAACCCGCGCGAACTGGTGGCGCGCATCCAGGCGGTGCTGCGGCGCGTGCCCGAGCCGCAGCCGCCCGGTGCGCCGGCCGCCGCGCAGCAGGTCGTCGAATTCGGCGAATTCAGTTTCAACCTCGCCACGCGCAACCTCGCGCGCAACGGGGAAGCCCTCGCGCTCACGACCGGCGAGTTCGCGCTGCTCAAAGTGCTGGTCCAGCACCCGCGCACACCGCTCTCGCGCGACAAACTGATGGAGCTCGCGCGCGGCCGCGAGTTCGGCGCGTTCGACCGTTCGATCGACGTGCAGATTTCGCGCCTGCGCAAACTGATCGAGACCGACCCCGCCAAGCCCGCCCACATCCAGACCGTATGGGGGTTTGGCTACGTCTTCGTGCCCGACGGAACGAAGTGACCCTCGTTCCCCGGAGTCTGCTGTGGCGCACCGTGCTGCTGCTCGCACTGCTGCTGGTGGCCGGACACTTTGCGTGGCTGCAGCTATTCCGCGTCTCGGAGCGCGAACCGCGCGCGCTGCAGGTCGCGCAGCAGATCGCGAGCGTAGTCAATCTCACGCGCTCGGCACTGATCACCGCGGACCCCGCAAAACGTATTGATTTGCTGCGTGACCTGGCGCAGCAGGAAGGCGTCCAGATTTACATCGCCGAGCCGAACGAGCCGGTCGAGCCGCTGCCCGACCGGCCGTTCGTGCGTATGATCACCGCCGAGCTGCAGCGCCGGCTCGGCGCGGACACCAGACTGCTGGGCACGCGCGACGGCATGCGCGGCGTGTGGGTAAGCTTCAGGATCGATGACGAGGAATTCTGGGTAAGGCTGCCGCGCGAGCGGCTCGAGCGCGCCGAACAGCTGCGCTGGATCGGCTGGGGCGTGCTGGTGCTTGCCCTCTCCGTCGTCGGCGCATTTCTGATCGTCGCGCGCATCAACCGGCCGCTGCGCGAGCTGACGCGCGCGGCGGAAATGATCGGGCGCGGCCGAACCCCGTCGCCGGTCTCCGAGTCGGGCCCTTCGGAGATCCGCACGCTGGCGCGCGCTTTCAACCAGATGGCGGCCGACCTCAAACGCATCGACGAAGACCGCGCGCTGCTGCTGGCCGGCGTGTCGCACGATCTGCGCACGCCGCTCGCGCGCATCCGGCTTGGCGTCGAGATGCTCGAGCCCCAGGCCGATGCCACGCTCCGGGAAGGCCTGGTGCAGGACATTGAGGACATCGACGCGGTGATCAACCAGTTCCTCGATTTCGCGCGCGTGACCAACGAGACAAGCATCGCTTCCGAACTCGACCTGAACGAGCTGGTGAATGCGGTGCTCGAGCGCTACCAGCACCAGGGCAAGCCTGTAAGCGCGCAGTTAGGCAGCGTGCCGCGATTGCAGTTGAAGGCGCTCGCGATTCAGCGCCTGTTGACGAATCTGGTCGACAACGCGCTGCGCCACGGCAGCGCGGAAGCGCAGATTGTTACCGGACAATCCGGCGGCCGCGCGTTCGTGGAAGTGCTCGACCGCGGTCCCGGCATACCCGTGGAAGAGGCCGAGCGCATGCTGCAGCCGTTCACGCGCCTCGATGCCGCGCGCGGCGGCGCCGGCACCGGTCTCGGGCTCGCGATCGTCGACCGCATCGCGCGCCTGCACGGCGGAACGGTGGCGCTCACGCCGCGCGAGGGCGGCGGCCTGCGCGCTCGGGTCGAATTTCCGATGATGCAGGCGAAGGATTAAATTGAGCGGC
Source organism: Betaproteobacteria bacterium (assembly GCA_016192835.1). GTDB lineage: Bacteria > Pseudomonadota > Gammaproteobacteria > Burkholderiales > SG8-41 > PALSA-1004. The sequence continues at coordinate 247 of JACPTJ010000061.1, read as the reverse complement.
TAAAACAAATCAGCGCCGCACCCGGAAAGTGGTATGCCGCAAGCGCAGCGACAGGATGCGGGCGAGCGCGAACAACAGATCGCGCACCAGCGCGGGTTCGGACTCCGAAAGCTCGCGGAATTTTTCCGGCATCAGGCACAACAGTTCGCCGTCGGTCACGGCAAAGACGTTGGCTGAACGCGGCTGGCCGTCGAAGAACGACTGCTCGCCGATCACGCTGCCGACGCCGATCTTGGCGAGCGGACTG
>JACPTJ010000060.1 GCA_016192835.1 Betaproteobacteria bacterium | reverse complement strand
GTGCCGCCCTCGCCAGCCGGGCGCATGCCAAGCGGGTGCGTCGGCGAAGGCACTTCGCTGATCTGCGTCGCAAAGAACGGAAAGTTGTGTGCCCGTGGCATTGAATAATCCATGAATGATCCCGAGAGCAGCTGCCCGGTGGCGGAATCGTAGAAACACTGCTCGAGAAGAGCCTGTCCCACGCCTTGCGCGATGCCGCCATGAACCTGGCCGTCAATGATCAGCGGATTTACCGCACGGCCCACGTCGTCCACTGCCGCATACCGGACGACTTCGACCTTCCCCAGTTCAGGATCGATCTCGACTTCGCAGACGTGGCTGCCGTAGGGAAAGCTCGCGACGTTGACGGTTTCGTCGGAGCAAGCCGCCAGCGGGCCGCGCAGATCGTCAGGCAAATCGTTCAGTTGCATGGCCCCTGCCGCGACGTCGAACAGGCCGACCGAGCGATCCCCGCCCGCCATGGTAAACCTGCCGTTCCTGAATCGAATCTCGCTCGGCTCGCAGCGCAGCAAGAGCGCCGCAATCCGCGTTCCCTTCGCGATGATTTGCTGCGAGGAATTCCAGATGACGATGCTGGCCAGGCGCATGCCGCGGCCGGAATGCGTGCCACCGCCGATTTTCACGAAGTCGGTATCGCCGGTCATGATCCGAACGTTCTCTATCGGTACGCCCAGCCATTCTGTCACCAGTTGAGCGAAGCTCGTCTCGTGGCCTTGCCCGGTCGAGACCGTCCCTATGATGACATCGACCCGGCCTTCCGGATGCACCGTGACCTCGGCCCGTTCGCGCGGGGCTCCGGTCGCCGTGTCGACGTAATTGGCCACGCCTATCCCGCGACACTTGCCGCGCCCGCGCGCTTCGGCGCGGCGTTCAGCAAAGCCGGGCCAATCACCGAGCACGAGCGCCTTTTCCATGACCTCGTGATAGGCGCCGCTGTCGTAGATCATGCTTCCGTGATCAGGTTGCGCCGCCTGAGCTCGACGCGATCGAATCCGCACTGGCGAGCGGCCAGATCGATGAGCCGCTCCATGACAAATATTACTTCCGGCCGGCCGGAACTCCGATAGGATCGAGTCGGCGCTGTGTTGCTGATGACGGCACGTGCGCGGAAATGTGCGGCCGGAACGCGGTAGATGCTCGACATGATCTCGACGCCCTTCTGCAGCGGCGAGAAATTCCCGGTGTGCGCCCCGGCGTTGCCGATGTTCGAGCCACGCATCGCGAGAAAATTGCCGTCCGCGTCCAGAGCAAGTTCCGCCTCCACTGCGAGGTCGCGGCCCTGGTAGTCGCTGACGAACGCCTCGATTCGCTCGCAGGTCCATTTGACCGGACGCCCGACGCGGCGCGCCGCCCACGCCACCAATGCGAACTCGGGATAGATCATCCCGCGCGTCCCGAAGTGGCCGCCGACGTCATGCATGACGACGCGCACCGTCGCCGCGGGGACGTTGAGCATCGTCGCGAGGTCGTCCTTCAGGCGCACTGCACCGCTGCTGCCGGCGTAAAGCGTGTACTGCCCGGTGGCGGCGTCATAGACGCCGATTGCGGCGCGCGGCTCCATGGGAACGCCCGTAACCCGCTGCACCCAGGTCTCGAACTTGACGAGATGCGTCGCGCGCGCGAAGGCGGCCGCGGTCGCATCCCGGTCGCCCACGTCGGCATCCAGGCACACGTTTGATGACGCTTCGTCCCAAACGCGAGGCGCGTCAGGCTGCGCTGCCGCGACCGTGTTGGTCACCGCAGGCAGCGCCGCGTAGTCGACGCCGACGAGTTCCGCCCCGTCCTTTGCGGCCGCGACCGTGTCCGCGATCACCATGGCCACCGCTTCGCCGACATAGCGCGCCTTGTCGGGCGCCAGCGGATAATGCGGCGCCGCGAAGACCGGGGAGCAAGCCGTCGGCGAGCATGTCGCGCGCGGTCAGGACAGTGAGGACCCCCGGTGCTGCCAGCGCGTTCCGCGTATCGATTGCAAGAATGCGCGCATGCGCATGCGGCGAACGGACCATGACGGCATAGACCTGCCGCGGCACGTCGACATCGTCGCTGAAGCAACCCTTGCCGGTGATCAGGCGTAAATCTTCCCTGCGCCGCACGGGCTCCCCGATGCCGGAGCTTCTGGCGGTCACGGGCATTTTCGCTCCTTGCATCGCAGCGGCGCCGGCCTGAATCGCCTTGACGATGTTGTGATAACCGGTGCAGCGGCAGATGTTGCCTTCGAGTTGCGCGCGTATCGTCTGCGCGTCGAGGTCGTTGCCCTTGCGATTCACCATATCCACCGCCGACATGATCATGCCGGGCGTGCAGAATCCGCATTGCAGCCCATGGTGTTCGTGAAACGCTTCCTGCATCGGGTGCAGTTTCCCGTCCACCGCGAGCCCTTCGATGGTCGTGACCGTCGCGCCATCGCACGCCAGTGCGAGCAAGCTGCAGGACTTTACCCCGATGCCGTCGACATGCACCGTGCAGCAGCCGCACTGGCTGGTATCGCAGCCCACGTGCGTTCCCGTCAGATGCAGGAACTCGCGCAGGAACTGGACCAGCAGCGTCCGCCCTTCGACCTCGGCACTGACAAATTGTCCGTTGACTGTCATGGAAACGATCGGCATCAGTCATTCTCCAGCTGAACCCTGTTTTCCTCGATGGCCGGACGTCGCCGTCCGCGTCCTCACTCAAACGATATGCCGGCGGCCTTCACCACCTTGCCCCACTTGGCGATCTCGGTTCTGATGTGCGCGGCGAATTCTTCGGGCGAGTTGCTGACGGGATCCGACCCAACGGCAGCGAGCTGTTGAGCCACCTTGGGGGTGCCGACTGCCTTGACGACCGCGGTGTGCAGCTTCAAAACAATATCTTTCGGCGTGCCCGCGGGCGCGAGGACCCCGAACCACTGGGTGGCTTCGTGGCCGGCCAGAGTCTCGCCTATGGTCGGCAGCTCCGGTAGTGTTTTTGAGCGCTTCGGGCCGGTGGTGGCGATTGCTCTCAACCTGCCGGCCTTCACGAACGACACCACGGAAGGGCCGCTGCCGAAGTACAGCGACACCTCGCCGGA
>JACPTJ010000059.1 GCA_016192835.1 Betaproteobacteria bacterium | reverse complement strand
ATTCATATAACCGTCGCTGGTGGGGAAGACGCCGGTCGGCGCGAACGTCGGATGATCGTTGCCGGCCTGTCCCGCGACTTCGCCCTTGACGAGATAGCGCGACGCCTGAAAATCGAGCATGAAGATCTGCGATTCAAGCAGGCTCGTGTGTACCCAGCGGCCTTTGCCGGTGCGGCTGCGGTCGAACAGCGCCATCGCGATGCCGAACGCCAGCAGGTTGCCAGCAGTGAGATCCGAAATCGGTATGCCCACGCGCACCGGGCCCTGTTCCGGAAATCCGGTGATTGACATGAGGCCGCCCAAGCCCTGCGCGATCTGATCGACGCCGCCGCGTTCGCGATACGGGCCGGTCTGCCCGAATCCGCTGATGCTGCCGTACACCAGGCGCGGATTGATTTTCTTGAGGTCGTCCCAACCGACCTTGAGACGGTCCTTGACCGGGGCACGCATGTTTTCCACCACCACGTCGGCGCGCTCGACCAGCCGCAGGAATACCGCATATCCCTCTTTGGATTTCAGATCGAGCCGGATCGCCCGTTTGTTGCGGTGCAGATTCTGGAAGTCCGATCCATGCCGCCGTCCGATGACATCCTCGCCCATCGTCGAGGGCGCTTCGATACGGATCACGTCGGCGCCCCAATCCGCGAGGTGCCGCACGCACGTGGGGCCGGCGCGCGCGAGCGTGAGGTCGAGCACCACTACGCCGGTGAATGGAAGATGCGCGTCCGTGCCGTTGCTCTCGTCAGTCATGTCGTTACGTTCCTTAGTTTCTACGCGTTCCCGGTCGTCAGCAAAAACGGCCATGTAGCGCAGGCGCCTCGCCTGCATTCGTTCATCTGAAATCAGTGATTGGATGGCAGGCGAGGCGCCTGCGCTACAAGAGCCAATCCTTCGCACGGGCGTTCATGAGACGCTCCGGGCGCATGCCGGCGAGCGTCGTGATGCCGAGCAGCGCCATGTCGCGGTCGACTTCGTCACGCAGCAGGTTGATTGCGTGGCGCACGCCGGCCTCGCCGGCGATGGCGGCCGCGTAGAGGAAAGGGCGGCCGACAAACACGAACTGTGCGCCCAAGGCCAGCGCCTTGAGCACGTCGGTGCCGCGGCGGATGCCGCTGTCCAGCATTACCGTCATGGCGCCCGCCTCAGCGACTATCCCGGGCAGCACTCGCAGCGGCGCGATTGCCCCGTCGAGCTGGCGTCCCCCGTGATTCGACACGATGATGCCGTCGACACCGCTCTCGCGGGCGATGCGGGCATCTTCCTTCGCGAGGATGCCTTTCAATATGAGACGCCCCTTCCACAGGCGCCGCATCATCTCGACGTGGTTCCAGGAAAGCTGATCGCGTACCCTCCAACCGCGCACTCCGGTGCCGGTCAGCAGCGGGACTCTGGGACCCATGTTTTCGAAGTGAGGCATGCCGTGCAGGAGCAGCGTGCGCGCGAGCATACCCATGAGCCAGCGCGGGCGCGTGATGCCGTCCCACGCGAGGCGCAGGCTGGGGCGCAGTGGAGTATGGAAACCGCTGCGCACGTTGTTCTCGCGGTTTGCGCCTACCGCCACGTCAACGGTCAGGCAGAGCGTGTCGAACCCGGCGCGCGCCACGCGCTCGACGAGTCCGGTGATGGGGCCGGTCTCGCCGGGAAGATAGGCCTGGAACCACGCGGTGCGCCCGGTCTCCGCAATCCGTTCGAGCGGGGTCAGCGAAGCGCCGCTCAGGATCATCGGAATGTTGGCCTGCGCAGCCGCGCGGGCGAGCACGGGGTCGCCCTGATAGGCCGCCATCGCGGTCCCCCCCATCGGTGCGATGCCGAAGGGTGCATCGTAGGTCCGCCCGAAAAGGACTGTTTTCTGCGTGCGCGCGGAGACGTCCACCAGCGTTTTAGGCACGAAAGCGAGATCATCGAATGCGGCCCGGTTCCCGCGCATCGAAGCGTTCGTTTCGGCCCCGCCCGAGATATAGCCGAAAATCGGACGCGGAATATAGCGGCGCGCCGGTGCTTCGAAATCATCCAGCGCGAGCATGCGGCGCAGGACTCGCGGAGGCACCTTATCCGGCTGCGTTGCTGCGCCCGCGCGCACCGGTGTTAGCTGGTTTGCAGAGGCAACGGGGTCACTCAGTTCTTGTCGGGTGTCGGACATGGGATCTCGAATAAAGCGCCGGCGTAGCGCGGGTGACAGCCATGATTTTGCACGCTCATTATAAACATAGCCGCTTCCACCGGGCAGCTATCAACGGCACAATAGCGCTCGCACCTTGAAATCAACAGAAAGGATGGCAGCGCCATGGCAACGCTTTTGAAAAAGGAACACGCGCAACGGAATCCAACCACCGGGCTGGAACTGGGAATATGCTCGGCGACCATTCCAAATGTGAACCCGCCATTTACGCTGGCCCATAACCTCATGCCCCCGGGCTACCGGAGCAGCACGCACTCCCACACCAAAGTCTGCCGTGGAACGTACATCGCAAAAGGCCGCATCCGCTTTGCAGGTGATCGATACTGAAGCGGGGGACTACATATACACCCCTGTCGGCGAAATACATTCCCAACTGAATCTGTCGGACACCGAGACTGCCGAGTATACGAGCACCTACGTTGGCGAGAGCGACCGGAATCAGTTGGGTACAATTTTCGTAGACACGCCCGGGAAATGAGGTTGCATCCTGGCTGAAGGTTTTTCCGTGAGTGAACATCCGGTCATCAGCTGGACCGAGGCCGGCGAGACCCGCTCCGCCCGTTGGCGCTCCGAGCGCGGCGTGCCGCCCCCCAGGCGCGTCGTCATCGCCGACGACCGCACGACGGCCGACGCCGCCTATCACCTCGCCTGCGAGGGCACCGCGCTGCTGTGGCGAGGGGACTTCCAGAATGCGCGCCAGTTGCTGCAGGCGCTGGCGCGGCGCGTTGACCGTAGTGCGCGTTCGCCCCGCGCGCCGGCCCCGCATTCCTCGCCGGCTGAATTGCCCACGGTGTCGCCAACGATTTCGCCGGCTGATGTCTTTCACCTGTATCGCCAGGCCCAGTCCCGGCGCGCCCGCACGCTGGGAATGCTGCTCATACCGTTGGCGGATGACTACAGCGTCCCGCTGAAGCGCGCTCCCGACGTGCGGCAGGCCTGCACTGAAGCTTACGGCCCGGGAGAAGAACGCTCGGTGACCTCGCTGCGCGAGCTGCTTGGCCTGATCGGCGCGCATGAATGGCGCAAGGGGGGAATCGAAATCCCGGCGCTCGGCGGCCGCATCCACCCGCACTACGGTGTGTTTGCGCCGGTGCGCGGCGAGTACGTGGGACTGGTGGTCGCGGCGCCGCTGCCTGCGCCCGAATTACCCCTGGCCTTCGACATCGGCACCGGTACTGGCGTGCTCGCCGCGGTGCTGGCCCGGCGCGGTGTCGCGCGCATCGTGGCCACCGAGCACGATGCGCGTGCGCTGGTGTGCGCTCGCGAGAACATCGCGCGGCTCGGGCTAGCCGGACAGGTGGAAGTCGTGCAGGCCGATCTTTTCCCCGCGGGACGGGCTGCGCTCATCGTCTGCAATCCGCCGTGGATCCCGGCGCGGCCCAGCTCTCCCATCGAGCACGCCATCTACGATCCCGAGAGCCGCATGCTGCGCGGATTCATCGGCGGGCTGGCCGCGCATCTGGAATCAGGCGGTGAAGGCTGGCTGGTGCTCTCGGATATTGCCGAACACCTCGGCCTGCGTTCGCG
>JACPTJ010000058.1 GCA_016192835.1 Betaproteobacteria bacterium | reverse complement strand
GCTCGAGCTACGCGGATGGACGATCGAGCTCGAAATCATCACCGCGCAGGTTTGCGGCGTGGCGGAGTTCTGCGACGAATTCAATGCGAAGCATGGCCGCACGTGCCGGCTGCGATTCACGCCGTGGTCGCTGGATGCGACGTGGGAAGGGCTGGCGCGGGCAACGGCGGTCCTGATTCCGACTTGGTCCGATGACGCGAGCCAGGCGGTCAAGAGCCCTAACCGGCTCGTGGAAAGTCTGCGCGCGGGCCGTTTCACCGTCGCCAATCCGTTACCGGCGTACCGCTCGCTGGCGCCCTACTGCTGGCTCGGGGACAGCATCGTCGAAGGGCTGAGGTGGGCGCTGGAGCATCCCGATGAGGCGCAGCGCAGGGTGCTCGCAGGCGAGGCGTTTGTCGCAGCAACTTATCCGCCCGAGGCGGTCACCATCGCCTGGGAGGCGGCGCTCGCGCAGGGGCCCCGCGGGTGCTGAAAAACCTGCTCGGACAACTGTTCAGGCCCAGTCGCGAAGCTGCGCGCGAGGCAATGCCGCTGGATGAGCGGCTGCGCGCCGCGCTCGGGCATCAACAAAGCGGGCGCCTGGCCGAGGCTGAAACCATCTACCGGGAGCTGCTGGGAGCGGTTCCACCGCATGCCGATGTGATGCATCTGCTCGCGAGCAATTTGATGCTGCAACGCAGGCATCACGAGGCGGTGGCGCTGCTCGAACGCGTGACTGCGCTGCAGCCGGAATCGGCCGAGGCGTGCTACAACCTGGGTGGAGCGCTGAATGCCATCGGGCAATACGAGCGCGCTGCCCGGTGCTTCGAAAAAGCTCTCGACCTGAGGCCCGATTTTGCCGAAGCCCTGAGCAGCCTGGGGAACGTGCTGACAGCCGCTGGCAGGCTGGATGAAGCGGAACTCTCGTATCGCAGGTCACTCGGGTTGCGGCCGGATTCCGCTGAGGCCGTCTACAATCTGGGGAACCTGCTGCATCTTGAGGGCAGGCTCGCGGAGGCCATCGAATGCTACCGCCGCGCGTTCATGCTGCGGCCGTCGTTCGTCACGGCGCACAGCAATTACGTTTACGCGCTCAATTTCGATTCGGGCTATGAACCGCAACGCGTCTTTGAGGAGCATCTCGCCTGGGCGCGCAGCCACGCCGAGCCCCTGCGGCGGTTCATTCCGCATCACGCCAACGAGGCCGTGCCCGGCCGCCGGCTGCGCGTCGGCTATGTATCACCGAACTTCAGGAATCACGCCGCCGCTTATTTTTTCGAGCCGGTGCTGGCATGCCACGATGCGCGGCAGTTTCAGATTTTTTGTTACTCCGATGTGCTTCAGGCGGACGAATACACCGCACGATTGAGGCAATGCAGCGGCGAATGGCGCGAGTGCGCGCATTTGACCGACGAAGAACTGGCAGAACAGATACTCGGGGACAGGATAGACATCCTGGTGGACTTGACCGGGCACACGGAAAGAAACCGGCTGCTGGTGTTCGCGCGCAAACCGGCGCCCATCCAGATAACCTGGAACGGTTACGCGAACACGACCGGCATGTCGGCGATGGACTACCGCATCACTGATGCGTTCGCGGACCCGCCGGGGATGACCGAACACCTGCACACCGAGCAGCTGATCCGAATGCCCGACATCTACATGGTATTCCGTCCGCCCCCCGACAGCCCCGCCGTCAACGATCTGCCGGCGGCGCAATCCGGCCGGCTGACTTTCGGCTCGTTCAACGCGTTGTCCAAGCTCACGCCGCAGGTTGTGCAAGCCTGGTCCAGAATCCTGTTGGCGGTACCCGGCGCGAGGCTGCTGCTGGCCACGTTGCCTGCCGGGCAGACACGTGAGCGGGTGTGCGGGATGTTTGCCGCGTACGGCGTTGATTCCGCGCGCCTCGAGTTGCACGGCAGATTGCCGTTACGCGAATTTCTGGCGTTGCACCACCAGGCCGATATTGCGCTCGACCCGTTCCCTTTCAGCGGCACGACCACCACCTGCCATTCCCTGTGGATGGGCCTGCCCGTGGTGACGCTCGCCGGGCAAAGCCATGTGTCGCGAGTTGGCGTGAGCATGCTCACGAACCTCGGGTTGAAGGGTATGATTGCGAATTCAGTGGACGACTACGTGAATATCGCGACACGACTCGCCGGCGATCCTGGAAGTTTGAGGGCATTGCGCGGCGGTCTGCGTGACCGCATGCTGAATTCCCCGCTCACCGACGCGGAACGTTTTACCCGCCATCTCGAGGCACGCTTCCGGCAAATCTGGACCGGCTGGTGCGCTCCCAGAGCATCGACAGAGAAAGTACCGGCGACATGATAGAAGTGTTTATTGGTTACGACCCGCGGGAAGCCGCGGCCTTCAGCGTGCTCGCCTACAGCATCCACGCTCGCTCGTCACAGCCGGTCAGCATCGCCCCGCTGATGCTGTCTGAACTCAAGGGGGTCCTGACCCGCGAGCGTCACCCCTTGCAGTCGACGGATTTTTCTTTTTCACGCTTTCTGACACCATACCTGTCGGAGTACCGGGGCTGGTCGGTATTCATGGATTGTGACATGCTGATGCTTGACGATATCGCCAGGCTTCATGCGCTGTGCGACGGGCGCTACGCGGTGATGGTGGTCAAGCACGATCACGTGCCGAAGGAAAGCCGGAAATTTCTCGATCAGCCGCAAACGCCCTATCAGAAGAAAAACTGGTCGAGTGTCATGCTGTTCAACAACGCGCGTTGCCGCGCGCTGACGCCGGAGTATGTGAATGCCGCATCGGGACTCGATCTGCATCAATTCAAGTGGCTGGGCGATGATGGCCTGATCGGCGCGCTGCCGGAGCACTGGAACCACCTGGTTGGCTACAACCCCCCGCGCAAAGGGGTGTCGCTGGTTCATTACACACTCGGCGGGCCGTACTTCGACGAATACCGCGACTGCGAGTATGCGGAGGAATGGCGCCGCGAGCGGCAGGCCATGTTGCGCGTGGACCAGCGCAACGGCCGTGTTTGAAGCACCCGTAAACTGGCTCGAACGCGGCCTGGCGCTCGCGCGCGCCGGGCGCAGCGAGGAGGCGCTCGCAAGCTTCAAGCGTGCCGTGGCGGCGAGACACGATGACGTCGAGGCGCTCGTCGGCCAGGCTCAAATACACAGTGAACTCGGCCATCTCGAGGATGCTGCCGATTGTTTCGAGCTGGCGCTCGCATTCTCGCCGGATCACCTGCCGGCGCTGCTCGGCTTCGCCCGGCTGCGCCGCGAGGCGGGGGATTGCGATGGGGCGCTGGTTTTGCTCGAGCGTGCGGCGCGGGCGGCGCCGCGCAGTGCGGAGCCGTACGTCGAGCTGGGTCTGACTCACAATCGCGGCGGCAACACGCGCTCGGCGCTGGCGGCTTACGAGCGCGCGCTCGAGCTTGCGCCGGATGACGTCCCGGCATGCATCAATATCGGTCTGATTCAGCTCACGCAATTGGGGAATCCGGACAGCGCGCAGCGGTATTTCGAGCGCGTGGCCGTATTGCAGCCTGACTCGGTAGCGGCGCAGGCCAATCTCGGGCTCGCGTTGCAGGAGCAGGGCGGGTTCGAGGCTGTGCGCGCGCACTACGACCGGTTGATCGAGGCCTATCCCGGCGTCGCGGAATATCGATGGAACCGCGGCGTTGCGCGGCTGAGCGTGGGTGATTTTGCGCGCGGCTGGGACGATTACGAAGCGCGCAACGAGCGCCCCGGCAAATCCGTCGCGCGCCATTTTCCATTCATACCCTGGGCGGGCGGCGCGCTGGGCGGGCGCGACATCCTGATCTACGGCGAACAGGGCCTGGGCGACGAGGTCATGTTCGCCTCGTGCGTGCCCGACGTAATGCGGCAGGCGCGCGGCGTCGTGATCGAGTGCGATGCGCGGCTCGCTTCGCTGTTTCAGCGCTCATTCCCCGCGGCGCACGTGCACGGCGCGCCGCGCGATGCCAGCCGCGTCTGGTTGAACGCATTTCCCGAATTGAGCGTGCAGGTTGCGTGCGGCAGCCTGCCGCGCTTTCTGCGCCGCAGTGCGGCCGATTTTCCGCCACACCGCGGCTATCTCGTTGCCGATCGCGCTCGCGTCGCTGACTGGAAGTCGCGCCTGGCGGGAAATGGCGGCGCGCTCAATGTCGGGTTGAGCTGGCGCGGGGGCACGCGCAAAACGCGCGAGGAACTGCGCTCGCTGACCTTCGCCCAGTGCCTGCCCTGGCTCACAGCGCACAACTGCCGGTTCGTGTGCCTGCAGCGCGGTGATTGCGCGGAAGAGGTGGCGGCGGCGAAGCGGCTGGGCGTCGGGCTTGATTGGTGGCCCGAGGCGCTGCAAGACACGGACGAGCTCGCGGCATTGATCGCTGCACTTGATCTGGTTATCAGCGTTCCCAACACCAACGTGCACCTGGCCGGCGCGTTGGGACAACGGTGCTGGATTCCGCTGTCACATGCGCCCGAGTGGCGCTACGCATGGCGCGGTGAAACGATGCCGTGGTATCCGTCGGCGCGGTTGTTCCGCCAAGCGCGTTCCAGTGATTGGGTGCCCGTAATCGCATCCGTCACAGCCGAGCTCGGCCGCAGCGAGCGCCGGTAAACGGTGTTGTTCAGTATCGCGGCCATTGCTTGCCGCGGCTCGACCCTCATGCGAAGATGTGACGATGACGGTGATGAAGATAACCCGGATTTGCCGCGGCGCGAACGATGGTCCGCGCAATGCGGCCGGGCTGACATGAGTTTCTCCCGGCACAACCCAAGCCCGCGTTATCTGGAACTGACGCAGCTCTATCGCCGCCTGCATGAGGAAGGCGAGCGGCGGCTCGGTCTCGCGCCCGAGGCCACTTATCCGGGCAAGAGTCTTTTCCCGCACGCCAAACGCATCAAAGATCTGATCGCCAGCACGGGTGCCCAGACCCTGCTCGATTACGGCTGCGGCAAGGGGTACCAATACAATCCGACCAATATCGTCATACCGGGCGAAGGAAACTGGGACAGCGTGATTGATTACTGGGACGTGGACGAGGTGTGCTGCTACGATCCGTGTTACGAGCCCTACTGCAAGCTGCCGGAAGGCAAATTCGACGGTGTGATCTCGACCGACGTGCTTGAGCATTGCCCGGAGGGGGATGTGCGGTGGATCGTGGCCGAGATTTTCAGCTATGCGACGCGCTTCGTGTTTGCCAACATTGCGTGCTATCCCGCTTTGACCACTTTGCCCAATGGCGAAAACGCGCACTGTACCGTGCGCCCCATGATGTGGTGGAAGGCCATCTTCGATGAGGCCGCCAAGGACCATCCGGGCGTCACGTGGAAGCTTGTGGTCGAAGATCACGGTAGCCGCGACAGTTGATTGCATTGCGGGCGGCCCCGCAGGTCCGGGCGCGGCGTCACGAGGGGAGCGTATCATGCTGGGCTCGCTGCTCAAGCGCATCTGGCGCAGGATGAACGGAAATGCCGCGGCGCTGGCGCCACCGGGCGCCAGCCGCGGGGAGGTGGCGTTGCGATCCGAAGTGCGGGCTGCGCTCGCGTCGTTACTGCGCGAACCGCTGGCTCATCCCAAGACCATCGATTACGAAATGGTCGCGCATCTGATGGCGGCGACAAGCTCCGCCGATTACATGATCAACCACATGATGGGCGCGCGGAACCTCGTGCGGCGGTCCAGCCTGCTGGAGTTTGCCCTCGGTGAATGCGCGATCGAAGGCCTGGTTCTGGAATTCGGCGTATATCACGGCACGTCATTGCGCGCGATCGCCGAGCGCGCCGGGCAGGAGGTGCATGGGTTCGATTCTTTCGAGGGACTGCCGCAGGACTGGACCTATTTCCAGAAGCAGGGCAGGTTTTCGCTGCGGGGGGAGGCGCCCGCCATCGACGCGCCGGGCGTCCGGATTCACAAAGGGTGGTTCGATCAGACGCTGCCTCAGTTTCTGGAGGATCATCCGGGACCGGCAAGATTCATTCATGTCGATTGCGATATCTACAGCTCGGCGAGGACGGTGCTGCAGTTGTTGACCCCGCGCATCGTGAGCGGCAGCGTGATTTTGTTCGACGAATACCTGAATTACCCGGCCTGGCAGCAGCACGAATTCAGGGCATTTCAGGAGTTTGTCGCGCAAACGGGCAAGGGCTATCGCTATATTGGTTTTGCTTCATCCGATTGTGCGGTCGCGGTCAAAATGCTGTGATGGGGCTCGAGCATGAGGCGGGAGCTGCTCGCCGCACGTCACGGGTCCGTGGATAATACGGCAAAATCGTGCCATGGATTTCCGCACTGTTCTGAGGCGCTGGCGCGGGAGGCATAACGCCGCCCCCGCTGTCGCCGAACGTGCTGCCCCGGCGGTCGCGGAGGGTACTGTCGTGGCCGAACTGCTGCGTCTCGGCGCATCGCAGCGCCAGCGCGCGCAGCACGAGGAGGCAGAGCGCACCCTGACACGTGCGATCGAGCTCAGGCATGATTGCGGCGAGGCGCACCACCAGCTGGGGCTCGTGCATCTCGAGCTGGGTCGCTTCGAGGACGCCGCCGACTGCCTCCAGCTGGCGGTACATTTTGCACCGCATCGTGCCGCCGCCCATCGCGATCTGGGAACTGCGCTCGCCCAGCTGGGTCGCGACGCCGAGGCGGAAAGCGCGTGCCGCCGCGCGCTCGAGCTCGAGCCGCAGTCTGCTGCGGCGTGGTTCCAGGTCGGTAATGCCTGCAAGGCACGCGGCGAGCTTGAGCAGGCGGTCGAATGCTATCGCTCGGCGATAACGCGTGACCCCGGGCTTGTGGATGCGACAGGCCAGCTTGCGTTCGTGCTCTACAAGCTGGGACGCTACGCGGAGTCGCGCGCAAGCCACGCGGCAGCGCTCGCCGCCAGGCCGGACTTCGCCGAGGTGCACCACAACCTCGGTTTGCTGCTGCTTGAGACCGGCTATCCGCAAGAGGCGCTCGCGAGCTTCGAGCGTGCGCTTGCGCTGCGGCCCGGCACACCGGAGACGCGGGCCTGCATTGCGCACGCCTTGCGCGATCTCGGCCGCCTCGACGAGGCGCTTGCACATTACGATAACGTGTTGGCGCGCCAACCGCAGTTTGGCGACGCCGTGCTCAACCGCTGCTGTGCGCTTTTGATGCGGGAGGATTACGCCGCCGGCTGGGCCGAATACGAGCGCCGTTTCGCGGCGACCGCCACGTCCGAGCGGGGCTTCCCATTCCGTGTCTGGCGCGGCGAGCCGCTGAGCGGCAAGCGCATCCTGGTCTACGCCGAGCAGGGCCTCGGCGACGAGATCATGTTTGCTTCCTGCGTGCCCGAAGTGTTGCAGCGCGCCGGGCATGTGGTTATCGAATGCAGCACTCGCCTGGCGCGGCTGTTCGCGCGCTCGTTTCCGTCGGCGACGGTACACGGCGGAAGCAAGGATGACAGCAAGGCGTGGCTGCAGGCGCTGCCGCCCACCGACTTCCAGGTCGCGATCGGGTCGCTGCCGCTGCATTTCCGGGGGGTGCGCTCGGCGTTTCCGGCGCATCGCGGCTATCTGCGCGCCGATGCGGCGCGTGTTGAGTTCTGGCGCGCGCGGCTTGCTGCGTCCAATGGCAGGCTGCGCGTCGGCATTGCGTGGCGCGGCGGATCGTTGCGCTCGCGCCGGTTCACCCGTTCGGTCGCACTGCCGTGCTGGCTGCCGCTGCTGGCGCAGTCGGACGTGGATTTTGTGAGCCTGCAATACGGGGACGTTGCAACCGAGCTCGCGCAGCTGCGCGTTGAGCACGGCGTCACGGTGCGCAGCTTCGGGGAGGAGTTTGCCGACATTGACGAACTGGCAGCGGCGATTACCGCGCTCGATCTCGTGATCAGTGTCGACACGACAGCCGTGCACCTGGCCGGCGCGCTCGGGCACCCGGTGTGGGTATTGCTGCCGAGCGCGCCCGAATGGCGTTACCCGCGCAGCGGCGTCACGATGCCGTGGTATCCGTCGGCGCGGTTATTCCGCCAGACGAAGCCGCGCGAATGGGCATCGGTGATTTCCGAGGTGGGCGACGCGATGCGACAGCTTGCACAGGTGCGTGATGTTCGAAATGGCCGCGCGCCGGAACCGTGCGGCGTCATGAACTGGCCGGATTGGTTTTCCAGATTCCGGGCTGCTCGCGGCGCCGGCCGCGCGCCGGAGGCACCATCGGATGCGACGGCCAGAGAGCATGAAGGCGGTGGCTCGGCCGCAGCTGAGAACTTGTTTGAAGCCGGCCGGGCAGCCTGCGTCGCCGGCGACTTCGATACCGCTGTGCGTCACCTCAATGCAGCACTCGAGATCAAACATGATCATGCGCAAGCTCATTACTATCTCGGGCTGTCTCATCTCAACCAGAAGCTTCCTGAGGACGCCGCGGATTGTTTCCTGTTGGCACTGCATTTCAGGCCTGATTTTCCCGAGGCGCTGCATCAACTCGGGCTCGTGGCGCGGCAGCGGCGGGATTACGGCGAAGCGGTGGCATATTTTGAGAAGGCAATCGCGCTTGCCCCCGAGCTTGCTCATGCGCACAACAACCTCGGCTACACGCTGTTCATCGATCTCGGCGAGCCTGAGCGCGGCGCCGCGCATATCGAGGCCGCCTTGCGGCTTCGCCCGCAGGATCCGGACATACGATGCAATTACTGCATGGTCCTCGCGCACCGGGGCCTGCTCGATGCCGAGCTCGCGCTGTGCGATGATTTGCTTGCGGCGCATCCGGACCTGCATGAAGCGCGGCTTAACCGCGCGCTTGCCGCGCTCAAGCTGGGGCGCTTTGCCGAGGGCTGGCCTGATTATGAGGCCCGCAAATGCGCGTACGGCAGCTACGTAGCCAGGGATTTCGGTTTTCCGGAATGGCGCGGGGAACCGCTGGCGGGGAAATCGATCCTGGTATACGCCGAGCAAGGCCTCGGCGACCAAATCATGTTTGCATCGTGTTTGCCGGACTTGCTGCAGCATGCCGGACGTTGCATCGTCGAATGCTCGCCGCAATTGGAAAAGCTGTTTCGCCGGTCGTTTCCGACGGTAACAGTTCGCGCTGGCGAGCAAGCCAACCGCGATTCGAGTTGGATTTCGGGGCTCGGCGCAATCGATTATCAGGTGGCGATCGGCAGCTTGCCGCTGCACTTCCGCAGCGATTTATCCCGCTTTCCGCATCATGGCGGTTATCTGCGGGCAGATTCGGAGCGCTGCGCATATTGGCGAGAACGACTGGCAACGCTCGGCGCGGGCCACAAGATCGGCATATCCTGGCGCGGCGGAGCAGTATCCACACGCCGCGAGTTGCGCTCCATACCGTTGGAGCAGTGGCTGCCGCTGATTTCGCAGGCATCGTGCCATTTCGTCAGCCTGCAATACGGTGACAATGGCGAGGAGTCCGGCAGGTTTACACGCGAACATGGCGTTTCCGTTCATCATTGGCAGCACGCGATCGACGATTTCGACGAAACAGCCGCGCTGATTGCGGGGCTTGACCTGGTCGTTTCGGTTCAAACCGCGGTCGCACATTTGAGCGGGGCGCTGGGCAAGCCCGCGTGGGTGCTGGTGCCGGCGGTACCCGAGTGGCGTTATCTGCAAACCGGGAACGCGATGCCGTGGTATCCATCCGTCCGGCTTTTCCGGCAGCAGCGCGACGGATGGATTCCGGTCATCATGGGCATTGCACAGCGCGTGTCGATGCTGAAATTGTGACGCCACGCGGCAGTTTCTGACGCTTTGGCGTCACGCTTCTGTGCTGCATTGCAATATAAGAATGGTACCAACTTCATCCAGATGGAAACCAAGATCAGGATTGCGACCGCCAAAAATCAAGAAAGCTTTGCTCAACATCGTTAATGCCGGCAGATCTGGCAGGAATCTTCAGGTTCGCGCTTGCTTTGTGCGATTAGCCCGGCGTTCCGTGCCTTGTTTCAAAATATCGAAAAGACAATTGGAAACCAAAAATTTTTTGGTACGGAATTTGCGTAATCAGAATGCGCTTTAACAATGCGCGAAATATAACGATAGCTTTTTTGTCAACCGGGAGCTTATATATGAAACGTATCCAAAGAGGTTTTACTCTGATCGAGCTGATGATCGTGGTGGCGATCATCGGCATTCTGGCAGCGGTCGCGCTGCCCGCCTATCAGGATTACACCATCCGCGCAAAGGTGTCGGAACTGGTGCTGGCCGCGAGCGGCTTCAAGACCTCGATTGCCGAGAAAGCCACCTCGGACGGCACTTTAGCCAGCGCTGGTTCGGGCCTGACGCTGACCCCCTTCAGCGGCAAGATTACCGCTGGCGCGGTGAGCGTGACCGGTACTATTACCGTCGCGGGCTCGAATACGTCGGTGGGCACAGCGGTAAGTATCATCTTGAGGCCGTCGATAAACTCCGGGCGGCTAATCTGGGAATGCACGGCCGGCGCGATAACGGCCGGGACGGCGGCGCAGTTCAAGTACGTGCCGGCCGAATGCCGGCACTGATTCGTATTGCGAGTTAATTCAACACCGGGTGCCTCGACCGAGGTGTCCGCGGGAGGCAGGGGCAGGGCCATTTATAATAAGATTCGACGCGGCTTTTCCATGGTTGAATTGATGGTCGTGGTGGCGATCATCGCGATTTTGGTGGCCATGGCGGCCCCCGCATACCAGGATTACGCGATCCGGGCCAAGGTGTCGGAGTTGGTGGCGGCAGCAAGTGCTTTCAAGAGTGCGATCGCCGCGAAAGCCAATTCCGACATGACGCTGGCCAGCTCTGGTTTGGGCCTGACGTTGACCCCTTTCAGTGGCAAGATTACCGGCGGCTCGGTTACCGATGGCGGCATTATCACCGTCCTTGGCTCGAATACGTCGGTGGGGACGGCGGTAAGCATAGTCTTGACGCCGTCAAATTCGGCGGGCCGGGTAACCTGGGTATGCGGTACCGGCGGAACGACCGCGCAGTACAAGTACGTGCCGGCCGAATGCCGGAACTGAATCCGACCTGCAATCATCGTCGCGGCGGTACCGGACCGTAAAGGCAGCGGTCGCGTCGGTTGCTGTCCACGCCGCAAACGTACAGCTCGCATACGCAGCTTGGCCATGCGCGCTTGCCGCGATGCCTAATAATCAAAGCTCTCACCATGATCGGTATCGCTCCTTGCTGCGATTGGCGAAAGCCATGCTTCTGAAGGCACCTCGGGGAACCAGTGCCGGCGAATCGGCAGGATCAGCGTTTGCCTCCGGCGGCGCCTCTATGACACCCGCCGCTGCGATTTTGGAGATTCATGCGCTGATCGATGCCGGTGCTCTGGCGGAAGCCGAGCCGAGAATCACTCGGCTGGCGCAGGCTTACCCAAACGATGCCGATCTTGAATTTCTGCGCGGGCAACTTGAGCGCAGGAAAGGCGAAGACCGTACCGCAGCAGGCCATTTCGAAAACGCAGTCGCTCTACGCCCTGATCTGGTGGCCGCGCACATCGAGCTCGCCAAGCTCTACATGGCGTGGCGTGAGCCGGCACGTGCCCAGGCGTGTTATCAGGCGGCACTCGAATTCGCTCCCGACGTTGCGGGGCTGCATAACAACCTCGGTTTGATTCACCTCGGTGCGGGCCGGTTGCCCGAGGCGGAACAATGTTTCGAAAAAGCGTTGCAGCTGAAGTCCGATTTCGCCACTGCGCAGAACAATCTCGGGCGCGTGTACAGCGAACGCAAGCAATACGACACCGCGCTCGCGTGCTTTCGCGCCGCGCTCGCACTTGATCCGGGCCACATCCACGCGAGCATCAACATCGGGCTTGCGCTAAGCGAGCTTGGCGAGCATGAGCAGGCGCTTGCACAGTTGGAGACCTGCCATCGCGTGGCCCCCGGCCGCACCGAAATCATTTGCGGACTCGGGAAGTCGAACTTCGAGATGGGGAGAATGCCCCAGGCGCGGCAATATTTTCGTGAGGCGCTGGCGCTCGACGCCGATTGTGCAGATGCGCATTTCGGGCTGGCCAATGTTGCCCTGCTGCAAGGCAATCTGGCGGCGGGCTGGGAAGGTTACGAGTGGCGTACCCGGATGCCAAGATTCGCTCGATACTACAACGCGCCGGAACCGCGATGGGGAGGAGAGCGTCTGGACGGGAAAACGCTGCTGGTAAACGCCGAGCAGGGCTATGGCGACGTACTGATGTTCGCGCGATTTCTTTCCCGCATCAACCAGCCAGGCGCCACGGTCGTTTTCCGATGTCGCCGGGCACTGGTCCGCTTGCTGCGGGATTTTTCCGGTCTAAACCGCGTGATCGACGCGGAAGCCGGGGAGACGGTCACGGCGGATTTTTCAATTCCGCTGCTTAGTCTCGGGCGCGCGTTTGGGATAGGGCTCGCCAACTTGCCCGGGCCGATCCCCTACCTCAGGGCGCTCCCGAACCTGATTCAAACCTGGCGCATGAATCTCGCCGACGACACCCGATTGCGGGTGGGGCTTGCCTGGGGCGGGAATCCGTTGCGCACGCATCAACACGGACGCATCCCGGCGGTGGATGAATATTGCGCGCTTGCCGCGATTCCGGGTGTGGCGTTCTACAACCTCCAGCTGGGCGGCAGTGCGGACGATGTCGCGCGTTTCCCATTGCCGCTGATCGATCTTACTCCCCGCATCGAAGACTTCGCGGATACGGCAGCGCTCGTGGCCAACCTCGATCTGGTGATCTCGGTTGACACTTCAGTTGCCCACCTCTGTGGAGCGATGGGCAGGCCGACCTGGTTGTTGCATCCCGGAATTCCGGATTGGCGCTGGGAGATCGCCGGCACGGAAAGTCCCTGGTATCCGACGGTTCGCCTGTTCCATCGTCGCGACGGCGGTTGGACCCAGGCATTTACAGCGGTAGCCGACGCGCTGCACGAGATTTTACGGCCACGACTAAAATCATGATTTGTCCCCGTCTTGCCCGCGGGGGCATTGTCTCCGCGATGACTATGCAAATCGTCCCACTCCGTGTCCGCTAACTCCGCCATGGACGTCAGGCTTGTCGAGGGGCAGTTACAACAAGTACTCGAGAAACTTCGTGCGGGCGAGTTTGACTCTTCGGCTGCGCTGCTCGACCGCATACTTGACATCTCGGTTGATCATCCCGACCTGCTGCGTCTGGGCGCGATCATTGCGCTGCGACGGCGACGTCTTGACGCGGCCGATCAGTTTTCGCTCCGCGCGATGGCCCTGCGTCCCGACAGCCCGGTGATCAGAAATACGCGGGAGCAGGTGCTGACCGCGTTACAGCAAAATGAGGAGGAACTTGCGGAGTTGCGCCAGGTTTTGCGCATCGATCCGGGTTGTCACAAGGCACACACGGGTATCTGGAAAATCATGGGCGAATGCGGTCGCATTAGCGATGTGACCGCCCTGATCAAGCGACGGCTTATCGCGCCCGAAGCACAGAGCATGGTCGAACCGCGGGCGACCAGGGTGAAGATTCCCAATACCATCTTGTGCTGCGTCGATTGCAGCAATCACGCACTCGCGATTCGCGCGCTGAACCTGACGTTGAACGGATGCGAGTTCCCGCGCGCGATGTTTTTCACGGACCGCAAGTTCGACGTTGGACCGGTAGAAACAGTGATTATTGATCCCATCCAATCGCTGGACGATT
Organism: Betaproteobacteria bacterium; assembly: GCA_016192835.1. Taxonomy (GTDB): domain Bacteria; phylum Pseudomonadota; class Gammaproteobacteria; order Burkholderiales; family SG8-41; genus PALSA-1004. The sequence goes on along the minus strand of JACPTJ010000058.1, from coordinate 19,912 downwards.
ACGCGCTGTTCGTCATGAAGCGTCTGCTGCCGTACATCGACACCGATTACGTGCTGCTGGTCCAGTGGGATGGTTATGTTGTAAATCCTGACGCCTGGTCCGATCAGTTCCTGCTGTACGATTACATCGGCGCACGCTGGCCGCATGAGGCGTTGAACATTCCAGCCGATCATACGGTGGGCAACGGCGGATTCTCGCTGCGCTCAAAGGCCCTGCTGCAGGCTTTGCAGGATCCCCGCGTGGTAGCGGCACATCCGGAAGACGGGGCGATTTGTCTGACCCACCGCCGCTACCTGGAGGAGCAGTATGGTATTGCGTTCGCCCCGGACGCGATTGCTGAGCGCTTCTCCTTTGAGCATATCGAGCCCACCGGACCCACATTCGGGTTTCATGGGCAGATCAATATCACCCGGTTTGTCGACGACGAAGCGATTCGGATGCTGCGGCTGCCTTGATCAGGTCATCGTTCGGCCGGTTGCGCTTCAGCCCATTCCCGGGTTGCCGCCGACGCCGGTCAGCCGGGGCAGGTTGAGCTTGGGCGGGCGGAGCACTTTCTTGTTGCGCAAATACGCGGTCACGATTTCCCAGACCGGCTGGCCGGATGCGCCCTCGGCAACCGGCGCCCAGCTTGCGACTTTGTATTTCTTGCCGGCCTGGATCGGCTTGCCGCCAAGCATCATGTCGGAAATCCGGCGGTCCTTCGCTGCAGCCGGATTACACGTGTACGTCATGCCGCCGATGCGCGCCATGTCCCCGCCCTGCTGCTTGTAGGGGTCCGGATTGAACAGGTTGTCGCAGATGTCCTCGAGGATGCCCTTGATCGTCTCGCCGGTCATTTCGGTGAGCGTAGTGTAAGGGTAGGTAATCGCGGTCTGGTCCATCACGTGCTCGAGCGTGATCGGCTCGTTGGGCAGGATCGTGGTGCCCCAGCGGAAGCCGGGTGAGAACGCGATCTCGGCGTTTTTTGCTTCCAGCAAAGCGTCGAGGATAACCTGATCGAAGGTGCCGTTGAAGTTGCCGCGCCGGTAGAGCAGTCCCTCGCTCACGGCGAGTTTCTCAGCCAGCTGTGTTTCGTATGGTTCGCGCAGTTTGCGGATCAATTGCGCCATTTCGCGATCGGGTTCGAGCAGGTTGGAAAACACCGGCAGCAACCGGTACTGGTAGCCGGCGACACGCTTGTTTCTGACGTCGAGATCGAGCACCGCGAGAAACTTGCCGTTGCAGCCGGCGTTGGTCACCAGCGTCACGCCGTCGCGATTTTTAACCGGCATCGGATCCGGCACCGCGTCGTGGGTATGGCCGCCGAGAATGACATCGATGCCGGTCATGCGGCCCGCCAGCTTGAGGTCGACGTCCATGCCGTTGTGCGACAGCAGTACCACGGCGTGCGCGCCTTTGGCGCGAGCCTCGTCGATGGTTTTCTGAAGGTTTTCTTCCTGGATGCCGAACGTCCAGTCCTGGACCAGATAGCGCGGGTTGGCGATCGGCGTGTAGGGAAAAGCCTGGCCGATGATTGCGACCGGCACGCCGTTGATCTCGCGCATTACCCACGCGGGGAACACCGGGTCGCCGAAATCGGCGGTTTTCACGTTCTGCGCCAGGAACTCGATCCTGCCCTTGAGTTGCTGGTCGACGAGTTGCTTGACGCGCCCGGCGCCGAGCGTGAACTCCCAGTGGCCGGTCATGAGGTCGACCCCGAGCAGCTTGGCCGCCTGCACCATGTCCTCGCCCTTGGTCCACAGCGCGGTCGCCGATCCCTGCCAGGTGTCGCCGCCATCGAGCAGCAGCGCGCCCAGGCGCTGCCCGCGCACTTTTTTCACCAGTGTCGCCAGATGCGCGAAACCGCCGATCTTGCCGAAGGTGCGCGCAGGAAAGTGCTTGAGCAGCGCCCCGCCGACCAGGTGCGGCGGCCTGCCCGCCATGTCGCCGACGCCGAGGTTGACGTCGGGCTCGCGGAAATAGCTCGGCAAGAGCTGGGCGTGACAGTCGGTGAAATGCATCAGCGTCACGTTGTTGCCGAACTGGTGCAGGTCGTAAAAACCGCCGATCGCGGCTGCGGCACGCGCGTTATCGGCGAACGGAAATCCGGCCGCTGCGGCGACCGTGAGCGTGTGCAGGAACTCGCGGCGGGACATTGCCATCGGTGGTCTCTAAAAAGCACAGGCCTGGATTGCTCCAGGCCTGATTCGCGGCCTGACCTGCGCGGTTATTTGCGGTTGATCGGGGACTGCGGGTCGATCAGAAACGCCACCATGTGTGTGATCTGTTCCGGCGTGAGGTGGCCGGTGGCGCCGAGGCGCGGCATGTTGGAGCAGGGAACATTGGCCCACGAGTTGTAGATCTTATCGTAAGTGTATTTGACGATCGCCGCCGAATTGCCGCGCTGCGCGCCGAAGCCGGTCAGGCTCGGTCCGACATTACCCACGTTGATTTCTCCAGCCGCAAGCGCATGGCAGTTCTGGCAGAGCCCGCCGTTTTCCTTGCGCTTCTCGAGCCTGCCGCCCTGGATACGGTCGCCGGCGCCGTCATGCGCGAGCCTGTTGCCTGCCTTCCAGTCGCCCATCAGCTTCCCGGATGCCGGATACTTGATGGAGGCGCGCGCCAGCTTGAGCACTTCGTCCGCTTCTGCCTGCGTGAGTTCCGCACCCGCGATCTTGCTGCAGATCTGCTGCGAGCGGTCCTGCGCGAGGCGCTTGAGCAGGGCCGGTGTCGGCGCGGTGAAATCCCCGCTCACCATTTTCTCGGCCATCTGACGCGTGGTCGCCTGATCGGGATAAGTTGCACAGCCCGCGGCAATCAGCGCCAAGACACCCAGCAGTGTCCATCTCAACCACGATTTTCGCATGCGACCCCCTTTTTCCTAGCGCTTGAATCCGGGCACCTGAATTGCGGCCCCGTTACCCTGATAATGAAGATATGTCGTCAACGCGATTGACGTATCAGACGCATAGGCCAATTCGGGCAACCGCATCTGCCAGAAGCAGTCGTAAAGCCGCCACTGCATGGTGCGGACCACGAAATGCGCGCCGCGATACGCGGGGAAGGTCGAGACGGTCTCCTGAATTTGCTTCTTGTCGGTCATGTTCACAAGGTCCTGCAAGCGTATGCGCTTGCCGGATTCGCCGTGGCACTGGATACACGCGAAATCCGTCTGGCCGCTGCGCCGGTAGAACAGGTACTCGCCTGCCTTGTACATGTCATATTCTTTCTGATGGCTCAGCGCGACGTTCATCTTCATCCCGTTCGAGCGGGACGTGATGTAAAGCGCCAGGGCCTCGACATCGGAGCCGTTGCTGCCGCCGGGACTGATCGCCCTTTTGACGATGTCCTCGCGTTTGAAGCCCTGCAACCGGACCATGCAGGTCAGCAGCCGCGACTCCAGGTCCTGAACCTTGTCGGTGTCGGGGAAGTAGCGCGGCAGCCGGGTGGTTGCGCCTTCGAGTTTGCCGGGGCCCAGGCCGAAGTCGCACTGCTCCAAAGACGCGCTCTTGGGACCGCGTTTTTCGTAAAACAGCTGCTTGCCCTTGTCTATCCACAGTTCGCCGGGGTTGTCCTCGGCCAGCATCTGCCGGCCGACCGCAAGCGGATCGCTTGCGCTGCCTTGCGCGAACGCCATCGCGCTCACGCAAGCCAGAGTGATCGCGGCAATGCTGCTGCGAATTCCAGACATGATGACCTCCTCCAGTATTTTTTTAGTGGGCGGTGCGGGCGGGCTGCCGTACTTACGACGGCGCCGCCACGGCGACTTCGTCGGTGCGCTTGTCGCCTTTGTTGTCGGTCCAGGTAACGCTGATCTTGTCGCCAACCTTGGCGCCCTTCACGCGCAGGCCGAGAAACGGGTTGCGCGAAATCGCCTGACTCCATTGCGCGTCGAGCACGTTCTTGCCGTTGTGCGTGACCACCACGTTCTGGATGAAGTGCATCGGCACGATGGCGCCCTTGGCGTCCTTGCGCTGCCCGGTTTCCATCGGGTGCAGCATCAGGATGCGCACGTCAGCCGTATCAACCTGCAGCGTGGCGCGGATTTTCATCGGTTCAGCCATGAGGGGATCCTTTCCTCGTTATCCTGTGGTCGCGGGGGTGATCGATGCGGGATCAGCCGCAGCCGCCGATGGTGATCTTGACTTCCTTGACGGCGGTGTAAAACTTGCCGTCGGCCTTGACCACCGCGCGCACGTTCGAGGTTTCGCCCATTTTGAGCCGGGTCGAAACGTAGCCCTCGGCGCCGTTCGCGATATCGAAAGTGGAGCTCAACGGGAACGGATTTTTCTCGGCGATGATCGAAATGCTCTGGGTATTCAGTATCCTGCTGGTCACCGCTATGGGTACCACGGCGCCGTTTTCCGCGATGTCCGGGGCGGTGATGGTGATGTCTTTACTCTCGATCAGATTGGGCGCGCCGAGATTCTTGAGCACATCGGCGACCGCTTTCGATTCGAATGCGGCTTTGTTCCAGACCGCGGCCAGTGCCGCACCGCTTTTGAGCAGGCCGGCGCCGAGCGCCAATGCCGCACCCGAGAGCTTGAGAAACGTTCTGCGCAGTTGATTCATCTACCCTCCTTTGCTTACGCGATTATCGCACTGTCGCTTGAGCACCGCATAGCAGTCCGTAGCGCGCATAGCGCAAATATCATCGACCGTGGATGCTATCCAAAAGATGCACCCATTGTCCACATGTTTATCGTGCCGAGACATTTGTTTTTATTGAGCGATAAAAAATGCTAATTGCGGATGGGTGCAAGGCGCGTCAATTCGCTTCGGTACCGCCGGAAACGGCAGCTACCGATTGCGGCGCGCTAGCTTCTGATCCAATGACCTGATTTGCCACCTTTTTTTTCGAGCAGGCAAATGTCCTCGAGGCGCATGCCGCGATCGACCGCCTTGCACATGTCGTACACGGTCAGCAGTCCGGTTGCGACCGCGGTCAACGCCTCCATTTCGACGCCCGTGCGGCCACGGGTTTCCGCGGTCGCAGTGCACTCGATCGCGTTGCGTTTGCGGTCGATCTTGAAATCGACACCGACGCGGGTCAGGCCAATCGGGTGGGCAAGCGGGATCAGTTCAGCGGTGTGCTTGGCGCCCTGGATTGCGGCGATGCGCGCCACGCCCAGCACGTCGCCCTTCGTGGTGCTGCCGGCGACTATCATGGCGAGCGTGGTTCGCTGCATCACGATGCGGCCATGCGCACGCGCGATGCGGTGCGTTTCGTCTTTGGCGCCGACGTCGACCATGTGCGCCCTGCCGCCCGCGTCGAAATGGGTGAGTTTTTTCAAGGTGCGTTCAAAGTCTGAAACGTATCGTGTAGGTGATTGCATACGAAACAGATATTCTAAGCCAACGCGGCGCGTACTGAATGAAAACACGGGCCCCCCCGGGTCTACCTTGAAATTTCGATTCCGTCCGGCTGGCTCGCGGCTGCCGTTGCCAGGCGGTCACGGACGGTGGCAATTACAGGCTGCCATTCCCCGAGCGTCTGCTGCCGGAACAACTGCACCGCCGGATACCAGGGCATGCGATCCCCGGCACTCAGATAACGCCATTCCGGGCATACGGGGACCAATACCCATGCGCATTTCCCGAGCGCCCCGGCCAGATGGACTACTGACGTGCACACGCTGATCACCAGATTGAGCGCGTCCACCAGTGCAGCGGTCTCGCTGTAGTCATCGAGTGCTTCCTGCCAATGGGGCAGTTCAATGCCGGGCCGCGACGCCAACTCCGCGATCTCGCCGCGGCATTCGCCGTATTGCAGGCTGACAAAGTTATGTCCCTTCAACTCCAGCAAGGGCAGCCATTCGCGCAACGGGATCGACCTTAACGCGTGTCGCGTCCGCGGCACGCCGCCACGCCATGAGATCCCGATTTTCAGGCCCGCACCCAGACCGGCAAGCCGCTCGCGCCAGTACGCGACGCGCGCCGGGTCCGGTTTCAGGTAACCTTCGTGCCGGGGAAAATCGGCCCACTGCTTTCGAAACAATCCCGGCAGGCTGCCGAGATGAGTTTGGCAATCGGGCCTCGCGTCCACTTCGGCCGAGCCTTTCCCGGACTTGGGATCGTAGGGTAAAAAAGTCGCCTGTGGAAACGAGCGCGCAAACAGTCCCACCAGCCGCGGATCGCATTCCATAATGCAGTGCCCGGTGCGCGCGATCGCGTCGGGCAGACACGATGTAAACATGATTTGATCGCCAAGACCCTGCTCGCCGTAAATAACCAGATTGCGCTTCAAATCGGCACTCCCGTTCCACGACGCCAAAGCATCATCGCGCCGATGTTGCGCGTCGGCACAACGAAATCGCCATTCGTATTCGGGCCAGCCGGCGCCAAAATCGCCGCGCTGCAACCGCAGTTGCGCGAGCAGCGCATGGGCCTCGGCGAACCGGGGGTCGATCTGCAAGGCTTTTTGCAGGATCGCCACGCCGGTGTCGAGTTGGCCAACGTCGATATTGACCATAGCGGAATTCAGCAACGCATCGAGATGGCCGGGGTCGATCTCCAATGCGCGTTGCAACGCCTGCGCGGCCATATCGAGCTTTCCGGCATCGTGCAGGCACAGGCCGAGATTGGCCCACAGCGCCACTGTGCCGGGCTGAATCTCGAGCGCATGGCGAAACAGCTGCTCAGCGTCCCGCCAACGGCATTGCAACCAGGCTACATTGGCCAGCGCATTGAGTACATCGATCGAGTCCGGTCGCATCGCGACGACCCGCTCCAGCAGGGCGCTGGCGGGCTGCAGGTGGTTGGTCCGGCCATAAATGACGCCGAGCTGGTACGCAACGTCGAGATTATCCGGGTCGCGATGCAATAATTCTTCGTAAAGCGGCCGCGCTGCGTCCATCTCGCCCGCGCCATACAGTGCCTGAGCGCGCAGCGACGCATCATCGTCACCCGTGCTGCCCGCCGCCGCCGCGCTGCGGGCGGCGGCGGGCATGGAAGTAGCGGCGTGCGGCGCTCTCCCGCGGGCAAGCTTTCCGGCAACTGACTTCAGCAGATCGAGCAGCACAGATCGAACCCTCGCGACCGCGGTGTAGGAACTTCAGCAAGTCCAGACTATCATATCAACGTGAAGTCGATAAACCTGTTGTTGGCCTGCGTTTTGCTGGCCGTCCCCGCCGTTTTTGGCCAGCGGCTGCCCGATCTCGGCGACGTGTCGCAAAGCGAGTTCTCGCCGTTGCAGGAGCGCCGCCTCGGCGAGGGCATCATGCGCGAAATCCGTGCCGACCGCAGTTACTCGGACGATGCCGAAATTTCCCATTATCTCAACACGCTCGGCTATCGCCTGGTATCGGCGGGCGGCGAATCGCGCCAGGAATTCAATTTTTTCCTGATCCTCGATCCGCAGATCAATGCGTTCGCGTTGCCGGGCGGCTTCATCGGAGTCAATTCCGGCCTGATTCTGGCTGCCCAAAGCGAGTCGGAGCTCGCCAGCGTGGTCTCGCACGAAATCGCACACGTGACCCAGCACCATATCGCGCGCATGCTGGTGGCGCAGAAACAATCGGCGATCACGTCGCTGGCGGGACTTGCGGTCGCGATCCTCGCATCGCGCGTGAGCTCGGAGTTGTCGCAGGCGGCAATAGTCGCGTCCCAGGCGGGCTCGGTCCAGTCCGCGCTCAATTTTACGCGCGACAACGAGCGAGAAGCTGACCGGGTAGGCTTCCAGACCCTCGAGCATGCCGGATTCGATCCGCAGGCGATGCCTTTGTTTTTCGAGCGCCTGCAGCGCTCGACGCGGTTTTATGAAACCGCCGCACCGTCGTATCTGCGCACCCACCCACTGACGTACGAGCGTATCGCCGACATGCAGAACCGCGCGCAGAACCTGCAGTATCGGCAGGTTCCCGACAGCCTCGACTTCCAGTTGATCCGCGCCAAGCTCAAGGCCTTACAGGACAGCCCGCAGGACAGTGTCGCTTTTTTCGAGGAAAGCCTGAAAGAGCGCAAATATCTGAGCGAGGCGGCGAGCCGTTATGGCCTGGTAACGGCGCTGATCCGCGCCAAGAACACTGCGCGCGCGACCCAGGAGTTGCGGGCGTTACGCAAGACGGTGCCCTCGAGCCCGATCGTCGATACGCTGGCGGCGCGGCTCTTTGACGCGGCCGGTGACGGTGCGGCGGCGCTGCAGACCTACCGCGAGGCGCTGAAAAATTATCCCGGCTACCGCGCGCTGATCTACGACTATGCCGATGCGTTGTTGCGGAACCGGCAGCCTGAGGAAGCGCTGAAGCTGGTCGAAAGCCGGCTGCAGTATTCGATGTCGGATTACCGGCTCTATCAGCTGCAGGCGCGGGGTTACGCCGCGTTGAACAAGTCATTGCAGCAACACCGCGCGCTCGCGGAATCGCAATACCGGCTCGGCAACATTCCGGCGGCAATCGAGCAGCTGGTGCTGGCGCAGAAAAGCGGCGACGGCGATTTTTATCAGCAATCGAGCGTCGATGCGCGTCTCAGGGAACTGCGCGCGATCGACAACGAAATGCGCAAAGAAGGCCGCAACAAGCGGTAAACCGGAATCAGTTTCAACCCATACCCCTGATCGCGATGGGGGAATGGTGCGCCGCACCGGCGCGGATTAGGCACTATAATTCTCGTCCTGCGCAGGGAGTTCCACGGCCGGCCGCGAGGTCGCCGCCGGAAGACGGCTCGGCGCGCGGCGAGGCGGCTCCGATCCTTGCGCCACGGAGTGAATCACCGTATATTAGAGTTTAATTGTAAACTAATCTTACTTGGAGTCCGGGGCATGAATTTCGATAAAGAGCTTGATGCGCGGGGCCTGAATTGCCCGCTGCCGATTCTGCGCTGTAAAAAATCGCTGACCGATATGACGACCGGGCAAGTGCTCAGGATACTTGCCACCGATCCCGGCTCGGTCAAAGACTTCCAGGCGTTTTCCAAACAGACCGGCAACGAATTGCTGGCGTCGGAAACCGCCAACAACGAATTCATCTTCTTCATGAAGAAAAAATAATGGCCGCACCTGCCGCAACTGCCGGCAAGCCGACGGCCTCGTACGCCGAGATGCGCGAGATCGTGGAGGACATCAAGTCCGATCTGCGCTATGAGCACGAGCTGAACGGCTGCCTCAATTGCGGCATTTGCACCGCGACCTGCCCGTCGGCGCATTTCTACGACTTCAGCCCGCGCGAAATCGTGCAATTGCTGTGGACCGAAAACGTCGAGCAGATCCATGACGCGATGCAGGAGAAGATCTGGGCCTGCGCGCAGTGCATGACCTGTGCCGCGCGCTGCCCGTTCAAGAACTCGCCCGGCGGCCTGATCGCGATCATGCGTGAAGTCTCGATCAAGCACGGCATGCAGTCGGCGAAGGACGTGCTGCGGCCGTTTGGGCGCGTAATGCTGAAGCTGATCACCACCGGCAATCAGCTGTCTCCCGACATGATCCAGCCCGACCACTTTCCGGACTGGGGCCCCAACATCCAGAAGGTCCAGGGCGACTTGAAGACGCTGCGCAAGGCGATCCCGGTGCGCACGCTGCAGACCACCGCGACCGCGTGGGAAGTCTCGCTCAAGACCTCGGTCGAGATGTATACGATCTGGGAAATGACCGGCGTGCTCAAGTCGCTCGAAACGATGGACGAAAATCTGTACGACGTGATTGAAGACTTCATCGATGAGAAGCGGGAAGAGTATGAAGACCTGCTCGCCGAGCAATCGGAGGAAAAATGAACACACTCCAGCATCCCAGCGACGGCTCAGGCATCGCCGGCCACGGCGCGTTTTTCCAGCCGACCAACCTCACGCCCGAAGACGCCGCCAAGGCGACCGCATGGGTGGAGAAGCACGTCGACCGCCGCACCCTCGACCTGGCGGATCGCATGGACGACGTGCGCGAGCACATGTGGCAGCTCGAGAAAGAGGGCGAGATCATCGTCCACCGCGTGTCGGACGCGCACCGGCCGGTCGATGTCAAGACCTTGTTCGGCTGGAACAAGAAAATCCCGACCCTGCAGCTGTGGCACCACAAGTCGTGCGGCCAGTGCGGCAATATCCCCGGTTACCCGACCGCGCTGCTGTGGACCATGAACAAGCTCGGCCACGTGCCGGGCAGGGATTACCTCGATGAGACCGACCAGACTTCGTGCACGGCATGGAACTACCACGGTTCGGGCGTCGGCAATCTCGAATCGCTCGCCGCGGTGTTCCTGCGCAACTTCCACCAGGCGTACGTGTCCGGCAAGCAGCACGGCCACGAGCTCGGGCATTTCTTCCCGCTGGTGCATTGCGGCACCTCATACGGCAATTACAAGGAAGTTCGCAAATACCTGATCGAGTCGCCGCAGCTGCGTGACCGCGTCAGGAAGATCCTCGCCAAGATCGGCCGCCTGGTCGACGGCAAGCTCGTGATTCCGGAAGAGATCGTGCATTACTCGGAGTGGGTGCATGTGATGAGGAACCGCATCGCGTCCGAGCTGCAGACCATCGACGTTTCGCATCTGCGGACCACGGTGCATACTGCATGCCATTACTACAAGATGGTGCACGAGGACGCGATTTACGATGAGTCCGTGCTCGGCGGCAACCGCACCGCGGTCGGCACCTCGATCGCACAGGCGCTCGGCGCGCAGGTGATCGATTATTCGACGTGGTACGACTGCTGCGGCTTCGGCTTCCGCCACATCATCTCCGAGCGCGAGTTCACGCGCTCGTTCACCATGGACCGCAAGATCAAGGTCGCGCGCCAGGAAGCCAACGCCGACGTGATGCTCGGCATCGACACCGGCTGCATCACCACCATGGACAAGAACCAGTGGATCGGCAAGGCGCACGGCCAGAACTACTCGATGCCGATCATGGCCGACATCCAGTTCGCGGCGCTCGCGTGCGGGGCGGACCCCTTCAAGATCGTGCAGCTGCAATGGCACGCGAGCCCGTGCGAGGAAGTGGTGGAAAAAATGGGCATCTCATGGCTCGCGGCCAAGCAGAATTTCGAGGCGTATCTGAAAGAAGTCGAAGCGGGGCGCATCGAGTATCTCTACGATCCGGCGCTGGCGATAAGCAAGTGAACAAGTGAACGGGTGAAGGAGTGAAGGAGTGAAGGCGCAGCATTTTCTCCCTCTCCCCGCGCCCGGGGAGAGGGCAGGGGTGAGGGGTACTGGAAAGAGGAGCTGTTCGACATGTCCGAAACCCTATTGATCGTCGGCGCAGGCCCGACCGGACTGTCCGCGGCCGCCGGCATCGCGTCGGTCGGCCGGAAAGTGGTGCTCGTCGAGAAGACGGGCGTGCTCGGCGGCGCGCCGATACTGTCCGGCTATGCCAAGCTGGTGCCGTCCGGTGAATGGGCGAAAGACGCGATCGGGCGCATGGTGAAGCGGGTTACCGATAATTCGCTCGTGACGATACACCAGGGCACCAGGGTCGCAAAACTGGACGGCGAATTCGGCAACTTCACCGCGACGCTCGACAACGGCCGGACCGTCAGCGCCGGCGCGGTGATACTCGGCACCGGCTTTACCCATTTCGATTCGATCAACAAGCCCGAGTGGGGGTTTGGCACTTACGAGGACGTCGTAACCACGACCCAGGTAGAGCAGATGGTGGCTGCGGGCAGGATCGCGTGTCCGTCGGACGGCCGCGTGCCGGAGCGCGTGTGCATCCTGCTCTGTGTCGGCTCGCGCGACCGCCAGATCGGCCGCGAATGGTGCTCCAAGATCTGCTGCACGGTGTCGTGCAACCTCGCGATGGAGATCAAAGAGCTCGCGCCCAAGACCGACGTCTACATTTACTACATGGATATCCGAACCTTCGGTTTGTACGAAGACAAGTATTACTGGCGTTCGCAGGAGGAATTCCGCACCAAGTTCGTCAAGGCGCGAATTGCCGAAGTGACACAAGGCCCCGACAAGCGGCTGCTGGTCAAAGGCGAGGACACGCTGGTCAAGCGCCCGATCGTGATCCCGTTCGACCTGGTCGTGCACGCGATCGGCATGGACCCCAATCTGGACAACCCCGGAATCGCGAAAGTGTTCGGCGTTGCGCTCGAGAAGCACGGCTTTATCGACCGCGGCGAGCATTACACCTCGAGCTTCGCGAGCACGCGCCGCGGCATTTACGTCGGCGGCTCCGCGCTCGGCCCCGAAGACATCGATACCTGTGTTTCGCATGGCCTGGCGATGGCGATGCGCGCAGTCGGTGATTTGAGCGCTGCCGCGCAGCAAGCCGCCTGAGCGGCAGATTGTTTCCTGACGAGCGCGACCATGCTGTGGTTCAAGCCAAAGCCACTTGCCCAAACGCTGCCAGTGGCGACTGATACGATCGTGCCGCTGCCGCTGCCGGTCGCGCTCGACAGCCAGATTTTCAAATACCACTTCGATCAACTGCTGGAACAATCCGGAGGCGATGGCGGCATCGCGGCGCTGATCGAACGGCTGCAGGCGAAGCAGCACGCGATCGTCGCAACATTCGAGCGGGCGCGGGCAGCCGCCAGCTTGAGCGAAATCGAGTCGTTGCTCGACCCGGTTTTCACCGCGCGGCGCCGGCTTTATCCGGCGCTGGAATCCGCCGGCGCCGCGAAAATCCGGGAGGCGCTCGCCCATCTCCGGCACGACGCGCTGCCGGTCGCAGCACGCCTGCAGGCGTTCGTCGATGCGATGCCCGGAACTGCGGGCATGGATCGCGCGAGTATCAAGGCCGCCAGCAAGTTGCGGCGCGCGGCGTGGGATTTCGCCGCCGAGCTGCTGCATTTCAGCGATCCTGACCAGTTTCCGCTGATGACGCGCTGGGTGTGGGACCAGTCGACGCAAAGCGGCGCGCTGCGCGAATTCATCCGCGGCAACGACTCGATGCAGGAAATTCCGCTGACCAATGCGCCCGAAATGTTCGAGGGCGCGCGCGTCTGGATTGCCGATCAGCTGCGCACGGAAGGCATTTACCGCGACCTGCCGCTGTGGATCGATCTGATGCTCGCGCAGGCCTATACGAACTACCTGCGCTCGGTCGCCGAAGGCAACCTCGGCGCGGATTTCGGGCGCGGCACCACGCCGGGCGAGCAGCTCGCCAAGCTGCTCGGCATCGATCGCGCGCGCCGCACCGGCGCAAGCCGCGTCAAGAAGGACAGGATTCAGGGTTCGGGAGTCAGCGTTCAATAACTGCATTGCCTTGGCGGCTAACCAGAATTTGAGATATGCCTATCCACGAGAAATCGCTGATCGCACCCGAAGACCTGATGACCACCGACAAGCTGGTCATGGACGGCGTCGACGTGTCGGGGCACTGGAACACGATGCTCAAGCCGCGTTACGTCAGCGATTACGACGGGGACTTCTGCAAGACGATACAGAGCTACGGCGGCGGCGAGAACGTGCACCGCTGCTGGCAGTGCGGCTCGTGCACCAATTCGTGCACGGTCTACGCGCTCAACGCTGACTTCAATCCGCGCTACTGGATCTATCTCGTCAATATCGGCCTGAAAGAGGAGCTGCTCAAGGACAAGGACATCATCTGGCAATGCGTGTCGTGCAACCAGTGCACCAACATCTGCCCGAAGGACGTGCGCCCCGAGGGCGTGATGAAAGCGCTGCAGCACTGGCTGGAGGACGAAGGCCATGTGCCAAAATCCAACTCGACCCGGTTCGACGAGGAGTTCACACGCCAGTGCCTCGAGCGCGGCCGCATCGAGGATACCGAAGTCATCATGAATTTCCTCAGGCAGACCCAGCAGGACCTCGTCGAGCTGCTCAGGAAGGGCTGGCTCGGCATCATGATCGCGCGCATGAACAATCTGCCGCTGCTGCGCGAGGGCCGCGTCGGCGCGTTTCTCGCGCGGTTGCCGATACTCGGTCCACTCAGGATGGGCTGGGCAATGATCATCAAGCCGCGCACCAAGGCGTGGGGACGCACCGGTGACGTGCTGCGGCAGTACGTCGAAGAGCAGAAGGCGCTCGCGCGCCGGTGAATGAGTGAACGTTTAACGAAGGATGCGAAGTGGCTAAAGTTGCATATTACCCGGGCTGCGCGCTCGAAGGCTCGGGCGGTCCCTACGACCGCTCGACGCGCGCGCTGGTGAAAGAGCTCAACCTGGAGATGGTGAATCTGCAGGACTGGAACTGCTGCGGCGCGATGGAAGTGAAGAATGTTCACCCGATGCTGCAGACCTACATGTCGGCGCGCAACCTGGCGATCGCGTCCGAAAAAATGGGCTTCGACACCGTGATGGCGCCGTGCAACGGCTGCTATCACAACCTGAAGAAAGCCGAATATGAATGCGCGACCTCGGCCGAGGCCATGCAGACGGTGCAGGATCTCGCCAGGAAAGCCGGCGATCCGGTTTATCGGGGCGACGTGCGCACCATCCATCTGCTCGAATGGCTGATCGAGGAAATCGGTGCCGACGGCATCAAGCAGCGCATCAGGAAAAACCTGAACGGCATCAGGATCGCCAACTACTACGGCTGCATGTATACGCGGCCGCGCCAGATTTTTCCGGAAAAGGATCAGGGACCGGGTTCGGAGTCGTCGTACAAGCCGCATTTCATGGACGACCTGCTGGCGGCGGCCGGCGCAGTCAATGTCGACTTTCCCCTGAAGACCGCGTGCTGCGGCGGCGCCCATACCCTGTCGGATTCCGATACCTCGACCCGACTCGTGCTCAATCTGTTGCAGGCGGCGGAGGAAGCGGGCGCCGAGGTGATCGCGACTGAATGCCCGACCTGCCATTCGGGTCTTGAAATGCACCAGATTCGTGCCGAGACCCAGTTCGGCATCAAAACCGGCGTCAAGGTCCTGTATTTCACGCAGTTGCTCGGCCTTGCGTTGGGATTGTCGGCGCGCAAGCTGGCCATCCACGAAAACATCAGCGATTCGCTCGATTTGCTGCACGCAAAGGGCGTGATCTGAGCCGCCAATGCAATGCAATGGCTGCGAGTTCCGTCCCGAGTTGTATTACGACCCGGAATTCCAGATCTGGGCGCGCATCGAGGACGACGGCACGCTCGCAATCGGCATGACCGACATTTCACAGACGATCGCCGGCAGGATCCTGCACGTGCGGGTGCGGCGGCCGGGTACGCCGCGGCCGGCCGGCAAACCGGTGGCGACGATCGAAAGCGGCAAATGGGCGGGCCCGGTCCCCAACCCGTTCGACTGCACCATCGATGCGGCCAACCCTGAAGTGCTCGACAACCCGGCGCTGCTCAATCAGCATCCTTATGAGGCGTGGATCGCGCGCATCAGGCCGGTGGCAGCCCTTGAGCAGGCGCTTGCCGGCCTGGTCACCGGCGAGCCGGCACGCGACGGCTATTGCACCCGTGTCCGCAACGAAGACATCCACTGCAAACGACAGGCAGTCTGATGGCTGAGCAACACTATCTCGACAACGAAGCGAAGTCGGTGGTCATAGTCATGACCAGCGGACCGTCGACGCCGCAGCGTTGCGCGACGCCATTTTTCATGGCGGCGCTGCTGGCTTCGATGGATGCCGAAGTCAGGGTTTTCTTCACCATGGAGGGCGTGAAGCTCTGCCAGCAGGGCGTGCCCGACAAATTGACTGCACTGGATGGGGGGAAGAAAATAATCGAGTTCATGCGCGACGCGAAAGCGGCGGGAGCCACGTTCCATCTGTGCCGGCCGGCGTTGCCCGGCTACGACATCGAAGTCACGAACGTGATACCCGAGGTGGACGAGATATCGAGTGGCGGTGCGCTCGCGGACCTGATCCTGAGCTGCGACAAGGCGCTTTTTTTCTAGTGGGAAGGGAGAATCATGGCTTCAGTCAAAGGCTGCAATTTTCCGGACGATCTCTATTACAACGTCGAAACCAACGTATGGGCGCGGCGCGAAGGCGACGGCAACGTGGTGATCGGCATGACTGCCTACGCCGCCGCGCTTGCCGGCCAGATCGTGTCGTGCACGCCGAAGAAGGTCGGCAGATCGATCGAGCTCAACAAGTCGGCGGTCACCGTCGAATCGGGCAAATGGGTGGGGCCGGTCAAGTCCCCGGTCGCGGGCGAGGTGGTCGCGATCAACGAAGCGCTCGCGGCAGCGCCGTCCACCATCAATTCCGACCCCTACGGTTCAGGCTGGATGATCCGGTTGAAGCCGGCCAATTGGGATAGCGATTCGGCCACACTCGTCACTGGCGGCGCGGCTGCCAGCGCCTTCGAGACGAAAATGACGGCCGAAGGTTTCGCCGGCTGTCAATCGTGAGCCGTCTGGCGCGTCCTCGCCCTGATTCGGGAACGCCGTGGAGGCCGCGAGTTCATCAATGGTGCGGCACCCATGAATTCCTGGGGTGAAGTCGCCGCGCAAGTCGCGCCGCTGGAGGACGTGGCGCTCGATATCGCGCTGACTGGCGAGATGCAGCGGCGCCACCGTGCGCTGCGCGGCGGACACGCCGGCCGGATCAATTTCTATACGCCCACCTTCAAGGCTTACTCGACCTCCGAGCTCACCGGTTGCGGTAAAAGCGCGTGGCCGGCAGTATCGATCACCGGCGGCGACTGCCAGTTGCAGTGCGATCATTGCAAAGCCAAGATCCTCGAGCCGATGATTCCCGCGCGCACGCCTGACGAGCTGTGGCGTGTCGTCAATGGCGAAATCGAGCGCGGCGCGCGCGGCATGCTGCTTTCCGGTGGCTCCAACCGGCGCAACGAAGTCGAATACGACGCGTTTTATCCGACGCTGCGCCGCATCAAGCAAGCGTTCCCGGCGTTCAGGATCGCGCTGCACACCGCGCTCGTCGATCGCGATATCGCGCTGCGCATGGAGGCATGCGGCATCGATGCCGCGATGATGGACGTGATCGGCAGCCAGGACACGATCTCGCAGGTCTATCATCTGCGCCGGGGGGTGGCGGACTTCGAGCGTTCGCTCGCGTGCCTCACTGCGACTACGCTCAAGGTCGTGCCCCATATCGTGATCGGGCTGCACTATGGAAAACTGCTCGGCGAGTGGAACGCGCTCGAAATCGTCAGGCGCCATAGGCCTGCGGCGCTGGTGCTGGTGGTGGTGATGCCGTTCTACGCGCCGGCGCTCCGGCCTTACGCGACACCCGACCCGCACGAGGTCGGACGATTGCTGCTCGATGCACGCGGCGCGCTGCCGGACATTCCGCTGCTGCTCGGGTGCGCGCGGCCCGCTGGGACAGTGAAGGCGCAAATTGACGCCTACGCAGTGATGGCGGGGCTGAACGGCATCGCGCATCCGGCCGACGGCATGGTCGAGCTCGCAGCCCGGCTCGGGCGCGAAGTGCGAGTGACTCCTGCGTGTTGCTCGATCGCGCTCGGCGACGAAGTGCTGGCTCTCGACAGTACGGAGAGCGGCATCGCGATCGACGTGCAGCACGTCATCGAACGCGAGCGCAGCCGGCGCCGGCCGCATGCCGCACTATCACGAATTCCGGTGGTGGTTCGCGCCTAGCCGGGCGGGCATGCAACCGGCCGACGGCTACCCATGGGAGCGACATATGAGCGAAATGTGGCGGGTTATCGATACCGGGCTGCGCCCTGCGGCGCAGAACATCGCGCTCAATCGCGCCCTGCTCGAGGCGCGCCAGGCCGAGGAAATTCCGAGCACGCTGCGGTTCCTGCGGTTTGCGCCGAGCGCGTTGCTCGGCTATCACCAGAGCGCCGAGCAGGAGTTCAATCTCGACTACTGCAAGGCGAACGGCATCGCGATCCAGCGCCGCATTACCGGCGGCGGCGCGATTTATTTCGACCCGGCGCAACTCGGCTGGGAGCTTTATCTGCACCGGCGCGACGTCGGCACTTCCGACATGCAGGCAATCGCGAGGCGCATCTGCCACGCCGCGGCGACCGCGATCAGCGCGCTCGGCGTCGACGCACGCTACCGCCCGCGCAACGACATCGAGGTCGATGGCCGAAAAATCTCCGGCACCGGAGGAGCGTTCGACGGCGAGGCGCTGCTGTATCAGGGAACGTTGCTGATCGACTTCGACGTCGAGAAGATGCTGCGCGTGCTGCGCATTCCTGCCGAGAAACTTTCCGACAAGGCGATTGCGTCCGCGCGCGAGCGCGTCGCGAACCTCACGGACCTGCTGGGCCGGCGCCCGGACCCCGATCTCATCAAGCGCAATCTGACTGAGGCATTCGAAAGCGAATTCGACGTCGAATTCCAGGCGGGCGATCTGACGTTGACCGAGCATGCGCGCTACCAGGTGGCGCTCGCCGAAATCGACACCCCCGACTGGATCGACCTCGTGCGCAGGCCGGCCTCCGACATGCCGCTCTACGAGTCCGTGCAGAAGTTCGCGGGCGGCATGCTGCGTGCCAGCCTCACTTACGACCGCCTCACGCATCGCATCAGGCAGGTAGGGTTCAGTGGCGATATTTTCGTCAGCCCGCGGCGCACGATCGCGGACCTCGAGGCCGCATTGCGCGACACTTCGGTCGAGCGCATGGAGCACAACGTGCGCGTATTCTTCACCGGGCGTGACGTCGACATGCTGGCGCTGACACCGGACGATTTCATCGCGGTGATACGGCTCGCCGTCCAGCAGCCGATCGTGGCTTCGAGCCGCACGTGACTCGCACGGCAGACGTTCTGGTAATCGGGCTCGGGCCGGCGGGCAGCGCGGCGGCCGCAGCCGCCGCGGCGCGTGGGCTCAGCGTGATTGCGATCGACCGCAAAAAAATCATCGGCGAACCGGTGCAATGCGCCGAGTTTATTCCGCTGCCGCTCGCTCGCCACGCGCAAAGTGCCGGCGTGCTCCTGCAGCGCATCGCGGGAATGAATAGCGTATTGCCTTCGGGTGCGGTCACGGCGTCCCCATTCCCGGGGCTGATGGTCGACCGAGCGGCATTCGACCGGGCACTCGCGTGCGAGGCGCAGCAGGCGGGGGCTGAGCTGATGCTGGAGAGCGTGCTGCACGGCGTCGAGCGGCAAGCCGGTGTTGCGCGCGTGGCAACCCCGGCGGGAAACGTCAGTATCCGCTACCGGGTGATGGTCGCAGCCGACGGGCCGCACTCCGGTGTTGCGCGCGAGCTGGGGCTGAAACCGCTCGCGTGCGTGAACACACGGCAATACACCGTGGCGCTCACGCACCCGCACCACGCGACCGATATCTGGTTGTCGAGCGACTATCCGGGCGGCTACGCGTGGCTGTTTCCGAAAGGCGCGCAAGCCAACCTCGGCCTCGGCATCGATCCGCGCTTTGAACGCGGCCTGAAAACGCCGCTCGATGCATTGCACCGGCAACTGGTCGCCGCCGGCCGTGTCGGAACGGAGATTTTCTACCGCACCGGCGGCGCAATTCCGGTCGGCGGCCCGCGCGAGCGGCTGGCGGTCGGCAACGTGCTGTTCGTGGGCGACGCGGCCGGGCTTACCCACCCGATCACCGGCGCCGGAATTGCGGCGGCGGTCATTTCGGGAGAGCGTGCCGGGCAGGCGGCTGCTGGCCATGTGGGCGGTCACGCTGCCGCAGCGCTGCGCGAATTCGAAGACGACCTGCGCGATCAGTTCGAGGCAACGCTCACGCGTGCGGTCACGCGGCGCAACGAACTCAATCGATACTGGCATACCGCGGCGGCGCGGCAGGACGCGCTGCATCGCCGCGGCTGGATTGCCTTCCCCGAATATTTTGCCGAGCCGGAGGCCGCATGAAAATGGATTACGACATGAGTGCATTACTGAACGACCCGCAGCCGATCCGCTTCTATCGTCCCGACTATCACGTGAGGACGCCCGAGATGCGTTCGCCGGAATACGTGCAGATGAGTACCGCGGCGGCAATCACGCTCGGCCTGGTTCCGGGCAAAATGCACCGCACCGCTTGCACGCATTGCCTGAACCTGCTGGTGACCTATCCCGAAGGCTGCCGCGCCAACTGTGCTTATTGCGGGCTCGCGCGCCATCGTGAGGAAGCGCGTGACTACGCTGACCGCAATTTCATCCGGGTCGACTGGCCGACTGCGCGCTACGACGATGTGATTGCGCGGGTGCA
>JACPTJ010000057.1 GCA_016192835.1 Betaproteobacteria bacterium | reverse complement strand
ATACCCTCAAAATGCAATAACCCAAGCTCGATTATCTTTGATCAATGTGCGCTTGTCTAGCCCTTTTGCGAATAAAATATTTCCATCTCCGACCCTATCCCTTATAGAACAAGGATTTCATCGCACGTGCGTCGGCGCTGCAAGCCTATAGAATTGCTTGAGAAAACGACCCATAACAGGTTAAAATGACGGTCTTTGCAAGCGGAGAAACGTAATGGCAACAAGCGGCACGCAAAAAGCCCAGATCGTTAAGGATTTTCAGCGCAAACAATCCGACACCGGTTCACCGGAGGTACAGGTTGCTTTGCTGTCAGCGCGCATCAACGGCTTGACCGAGCATTTCAAGGCTCATGTCAAAGACCATCATTCGCGGCGCGGCTTGCTGCGCATGGTAAGTCAGCGCCGCAAGCTGCTGGATTATCTGAAACGTTCTGACGTCGAAAAATACCGCGCACTGATTGATCGTCTCGGTCTGCGCAAGTGATACCGCTGTTGTGCCGGTGGTCGAGTTGATGGCATTACCTGGTGGCCGGTCGGGCGCGTTGCCCGGCGCGGCCACCTCTGTTTCAGGCACCAGTTATTTGCTGATCTTGGCCCGCACATCAGTGCGTGGCCCAATCGTGGCATAAAGGACAAGACATTGAATCCAATCAAGAAAACCATCATGTTGGGGCGTCACAAGCTGACGCTGGAGACCGGCGAAATTGCACGCCAGGCCAGCGGTGCGGTGCTGGTGAATCTCGAGGACACAGTCGTGTTGGTCACGGTCGTCGGCGCCAAGTCGGCAGCGGAAGGAAAGGATTTTCTCCCGCTTACTGTTGATTACCAGGAACGCACTTATGCGGCCGGAAAAATACCCGGCGGTTTTTTCAAACGCGAAGGCCGCCCTTCGGAAAAAGAAATCCTGACCTGCCGTCTCATCGATCGCCCGATCCGTCCGTTGTTTCCCGACGGTTTTTACAACGAAGTGCAGATTGTCGCGACGGTAGTGTCGTCGAACAACGAGATCGATTCCGATATTCCGGCGATGATCGGCGCCTCGGCGGCGCTCGCGATCTCCGGAATCCCGTTCAACGGCCCGATCGGCGCGGCGCGCGTCGGCTATCTGGACGGCCAGTACGTGCTGATCCCGACGGCGACTGAACTCAAATCCTCGCAGCTGGACCTCGTCGTCGCCGGCACGCAAACTGCCGTGCTGATGGTCGAATCGGAGGCGCACGAACTTCCCGAAGACGTGATGCTCGGCGCGGTGGTGTTCGGCCACCAGCAGATGCAGCCGGTGATCGCCCTCATCAACCAACTCGCCGACGAAGTCAACGCCCCGATGTGGGATTGGGCGCCGCCGGCCAAGGACGAAATACTGGTCGAGCGTATCGCCAAGCTCGCCGAAAGCGATTTGCGCGCGGCATTCGCGCTCAAGCAAAAGCAGGCCCGTTCCGAAGCGATCGATGGGATCTGGACGCGCGTGTTTACGGAGGTCGGTGTCGGTAGCGAAGGCGGCCCGGCAGCCAACGCGGTCAAGGAAATCTGCTTTGCTCTGGAATCGAAAATCGTGCGCGGCGAGATCCTGAATGGAGAGCCTCGCATCGATGGCCGCGATACGCGCACCGTGCGCCCGATCAGCATCCGCCACGGCTTGCTGCCGCGCGCGCACGGCTCGGCATTGTTCACGCGCGGCGAGACCCAGGCGCTGGTGGCGGCCACGCTCGGCACTTCGCGTGACGAGCAGAGAATCGACGCGTTGCAGGGTGAATACATGGAGCGTTTCATGCTCCACTACAATATGCCGCCCTATGCGACCGGAGAAACCGGACGCGTCGGTTCGCCGAAACGACGCGAAATCGGCCACGGCCGGCTCGCCAAGCGTGCGCTGCTGGCAGTGCTGCCGACGCCCGAAGAATTCGCGTACTCGATGCGCGTCGTATCGGAGATCACCGAATCCAACGGCTCGAGCTCGATGGCGTCGGTATGCGGCGGGTGCCTGGCGCTGATGGATGCGGGCGTTCCGCTCAAGGCGCACGTCGCGGGAATCGCGATGGGGCTGATCAAGGAAGGCAACCGCTTTGCCGTACTGTCGGACATCCTCGGCGACGAGGACCATCTCGGCGACATGGATTTCAAGGTCGCAGGCACCGAGCAGGGCATTACCGCGCTGCAGATGGACATCAAGATCACCGGCATCACCAAGGAGATCATGCACGCCGCGCTGGTGCAGGCACGTGAAGGCCGCATGCACATCCTGGGCAAGATGAAGGACACGCTGCAGAGCGCCCGTACGGAACTCTCGGCCTACGCGCCGCGCATGATCACCATCAAGATCAAGCCTGAGAAAATCCGCGACGTCATCGGCAAGGGCGGTGCGGTAATCCGCGCGCTGACCGAGGAGACCGGGACTTCGATCGACATCGCTGACGACGGTACCGTGACAATCGCGTGCGTATCCTCGGAGGGCGGCGAACTTGCTAGGAAGCGCATCGAGGAGATCACCGCCGACGTTGAGGTGGGGCGCATCTACGAAGGCACGGTGCTCAAGCTGCTCGATTTCGGCGCCATCGTCAGCGTGCTGCCGGGCAAGGACGGCCTGCTGCACATCTCGCAGATTGCGAACGAGCGCGTCAACGCCGTTGCCGACCATCTCAAGGAAGGCCAGACGGTGCGTGTCAAGGTGATAGAGGCCGACGACAAAGGCCGGCTGCGCCTGAGCATGAAGGCGGCAGCTGCCGAAGCACAGGCGCAACAGGCGCAGACCGTGCAGTAAGGCGGCGCGCCGCAATCAAAAGGGCAGCCATTGGCTGCCCTTTTTCTTGGTGCGGCCGTGGTCTATTTGGCGACTTGCTTCTCTCTGAGTTCGTCGAGCGTCTTGCAGTCGATGCAAAGCGTCGCGGTGGGCCGCGCCTCGAGGCGCTTAAGCCCGATCTCCACGCCGCAGCTTTCACAGTAGCCGTATTCGCCGCCATCGATGCGCGCGATGGTCTCGTCGATCTTCTTGATGAGTTTCCTTTCGCGGTCGCGATTGCGCAGTTCTAGCGATACGTCCGATTCCTGGCTTGCGCGGTCGTTGGGGTCGGCGAATATCGTCGCCTCATCCTGCATGGTATGCACCGTGCGGTCGATATCCTGGCTCAGCCCACGCTTCATTTCCTCGAGTATTGCCTTGAAATGCGCCAGCTGGTTGGGGTTCATGTATTCCTCCCGCGCCTTGGTGGCGCAAGCAATTGCGGGAGCCGCGCCTGCCGCCTATTTTACATTGACCGTGGGCGGTGCTAGGGTTATATTACGCGGCCTTCGGGGTGTAGCGTAGCCTGGTAGCGCGCCTGGTTTGGGACCAGGATGTCGGGAGTTCAAATCTCTCCACCCCGACCAGGATTTGGGTTCCTTCCCCGAGCGAGTGCCCGTAGCTCAATCGGATAGAGCACCGGCCTTCTAAGCCGGGGGTTGTGGGTTCGAGTCCCGCCGGGCGCGCCATGTTTGCGCGGGCCTCATGGTTTCGATGGTGGCTGTAGCTCAGTTGGTAGAGTCCCGGATTGTGATTCCGGTTGTCGCGGGTTCGAATCCCGTCAGCCACCCCAAATTCAATAACTTACGAGCGGCGCTCGTGAGTTTGTATAATATAAAGCCGATTTGTATAATATCAGCGCGTCGGCTTCGTCCTAATAAACTTCCGGTTGCGCACATAATCTTCCGTCTGCCGCGTGGTTTTGTGTCCAGCAAGATCACGTGCGGCGCGCAGTCCTTCCGCTTCCTCCTTGTCAGTGATCGCGCGCGCGCGAATGTCGTGGAACGTGAACGGCTCGGAGATCATCTCGAGCGCGATGGCTTTCCTTACCAGTTTCGACCACATCGAACTGAACCCCTTGCGCGTGTAAGGCTGGCCCTGTTCGTTCGTGATGAGATAGAGGCTCTTGATGGGCCGCTTAAGCGCCTTGATGCGCGCCACAGAGGCGCGCAGCTCCTCTGACCACTCGACCAGCCTGTGGGAGGCTAATTCGTAAGTCAAGCAGCCATGGGGC
>JACPTJ010000056.1 GCA_016192835.1 Betaproteobacteria bacterium | reverse complement strand
TTCGAGGTCGCATGAAAGTCGCAATCATTCCGGTCACCCCGTTGCAGCAGAACTGCTCGCTGCTGGTGTGCAAGCAAACCAAGAAGGCTGCGGTGGTCGATCCCGGTGGGGACCTCGATCGGATCCTCGACGTGGTGAAGGCGCGGGGCGTGGAGCTGGAGAAAATCCTGCTCACCCACGGCCACATGGATCACTGTGGCGGGACGGCGCAGTTATCGAAAGAACTCGGTCTGCCGGTCGAGGGCCCGCATATCGAGGACCGGTTCCTGATCGACAACTTGCCGCAGCAGAGCCTGCGCTTCGGTTTTCCGCAATTAGAGGGGTTCACGCCGGCGCGCTGGCTGCTTGGCGGCGATACCGTGCGCTTTGGCCAGGTGGAGCTGCAGGTGCGCCATTGCCCGGGCCACACGCCGGGACACGTGATTTTTTTCAGCCCGAAGTATCGTCTGGCACTGGTGGGTGATGTGCTGTTCGCTGGTTCGATCGGCCGGACCGATCTTCCGCGTGGCGATCACGCCACGCTTATCCGCTCCATCCGCGAGCAGCTTTGGCCGCTGGGCGAGGACGTGACCTTCATTCCCGGTCACGGGCCGACTTCGACCTTCGGCGAGGAGCGCGCGAGCAACCCGTTCGTCGGCGATCGCGCGTCAGGTTCGTAACGCATTGAGCATGCATCACGTCCCCGGAAGCCGCATGGGGATTGGCTTCCCGGCTTTTCGCGAGGAGCGAAAGGGCTAATGACTTTTTATTCGACACGCCGGACCCGCGGGCCACTATCGCGACTTAGCGGGCTGTGCGTGCGGAGGTAATCGATCATGGCTTCGATATCGGTGATGCCGACGACCCGCTGTTCGCCCTGCACGAATGCGGGGAAGCCGTCGCCGCCATCTGCGATGAAGTTATTGACGGTTACGCGGTAGCTGGCCGCGCGGTCGAGCGGCTTTCCGTTCAGCGTCACGGAGCCGGGAACCACGCGCTGGCCCGGTTGCGCGTTGCCGTTCCATTCATAGCTGAATCCCCTCGAAACATGCAGCGGCCGCGGCCTCTCCCTTTGCCACTGCTGCTCGAGAATCTGCAGTATCTGCTCGCCGGTGAGCGTCATGGTCACGAGCATATTGCCGAAGGGGTGCACGGAGAAAAGCTCGCCATAGGTGATTTCGCCGCCTCCCTTGTATGGCAGCGGCGCGCGGACGCCGCCGGGATTCATGAACGCGACGACAGCGCCGTTGGCAACGGTTGCCTCCAGTTGTGCATCCGCGATCAGTCTTCCCAACTCCGACTCGCCATTCTCGTCCGCCAGCGCTGAAATGGGTGCGCTGATACGACCGACTACGCGGCCTTCGAGAGACGCTGCCAGCGCCGCATGCCGGCTGACGATTTCAGTCATTGCGGGATCTTTGGGCAAAGCGGTCGCGACCACGTGGTTGACCGCGCGCGCAGCTTTCACGTCGCGGGACTGCGGGTCTATCGACAAATCGATTTCGGTCAGCAAGCGCCCGTAAGAGCCGGCGCTCGTGACCAGCTTGCCGTGCATCTGGCAGACGTAGGCCTGATGGGTGTGTCCGCTGACGACCACGTCGACCGCCGGATCGAGGCGCCGCGCGATGTCGACGACCGGCCCCGAAAATCCTACGCAGGAGTTGTAATTACCGCCGCGCTGGGCGCCGCCCTGGTGCAGCAGCACGACGATGGTTTCAACGCCTTGAGTCCGCAGCTCGGGAACCAGCCGGTTGACCGCATCGGCCTCGTCGATGAAGTCGAGACCCGCTACGCCAGCGCCTGGCACCAGGGCCGGGGTCCCTTTCAGGGTTGCGCCCACGAACGCAATTCTGATATCGCCGAAAGTCTTGATGCCATAAGCCGGCAGCAACGGCTTGCCGGTTTCGCGCACCACGACGTTGGCCGCTAGAATTCCGAACCGCGCGCCCTCGAATGCCATGCCCGATTTGCACCCGTCTGCTTCGCAACCCCCATTCTGCAACCGCTGCAGCTCGGCGCTGCCATGGTCGAATTCGTGATTGCCGACGCCGTTGAAGTCGAGCCCGATACGGTTCATCGCCTGGACGGTGGGCTCGTCGTCAAAAAAGCTGGAAATCAGCGGCGACGCGCCGACGAGATCGCCGGCCGACACGAGCGCGGTGCGCGGGTTTTTCGCGCGCAGCGTCGTGACCAGAGTGGCCAGGTGTTCGATGCCGCCTGCCGGAATCAGGGTTCTGACACCCGCCGGGTCGGACGCGATCTGTCGCACGCCGCTGAACGGAGGCGTCAGATAGCCGTGGAAATCGTTGAACGCGAGCAGCTTGACCTCCACCGTCGCGCGGACATCGGGCGCCGGCCCCGCGCAGGCGGCGAGCAGCGAAAGAAGCGCGGCTGCGACTGCGAGCTTGAACTGCCGGATGAAGCAATTACGTTCTGCCATCTCACGCCTCCTTAGAGCGCCTAACATAATGAAACGCACACGTGTTTCATTATGTTAGGCGCTCTTACTATTGTGGCGTAGTTTTCCTTCCGGCGTTTGACCAGCGTCGCGCATCGAGCGCATCATTCGCCGCCACGCCCATAGTCATTAAGGAGATCATCATGCCGCGCATCACCCCGATCACTGCCAAGTCCGATCTGCCCGCCGAGCACCACGCCGTCGCCGACGCGGTCGTGAAAGTATTCGGTAGCATTCCTGGTCCGTTCACCATGCTGCTTCACAGCCCGGTGCTGGCGGAGCGGTTGCTATCCCTCGTCACCTTCTTCCGCGACGAGTGCATCGTCGAGGCGAAGCTGCGCGCGGTTGCCATTCTGACTGCCGTACGCGAGCGCGAGGCGGAATACGTATGGGCGGCCCAGGTCGCCCACGCCCGCCGCAATGGCGTTCGCGAGGAGGTCATCGACCTCATACGAGGGAAGGGCGATCCGGGCAAGCTTTCCGCAGACGAGCGGGAGATCGTGACCTACACCCGGCAACTGCTGCGCACGAACCGCGTTGACCAGGCGACCTTCGCCGCACTCAAGAACCGCTACGGCGCGCAGTGGATGGTCGAGCTGACTACAGCCATGAATTTCTACGGGATCGTGGCGGGGATCGCCAACGCGTTCGAGGTCCAGGCGCCGCCGGACGGCGACAAGCTGCGGAAGTAGCACACGACGAAAAAATAGCGAAATCTTGGAACTCGCAGCGAATTGCTCTAAAGTGCCCTTCTTGACTGAACCAGCGAGGATCAACGATGGCAGCGCGGCTGAAGGGCAAGGTGGCGGTGGTGATCGGGGCGGGGCAGAGTCCCGGCACCGGAATGGGAAACGGCCGCGCGACGGCATTGCTGTTCGCGCGCGAAGGCGCAAAAGTACTCGCCGTTGACCGCGATCCTGCCTCGGCCGCGGAAACGGTCAAGCTCATTCGCGGCGAAGGCGGCACGGCTGAAGCGTTCGAGGCGGACGTCACGCGCGAAGATCAGCTCAAGCAGTGCATCGCGGATTGCGTTGCGCGCTGGGGCCGTCTCGATGTCCTTCACAACAACGTCGGCATCAGCGTCTCTGGCGGCGATGCATCGCCCACCGAGATCACCGAAGCCGCGTTCGACCGCATCATGACCGTAAACCTGCGCGGCGTCGTGATGGCGTGCAAGCACGCGTTGCCGGTAATGCGCGAGCAGAAGAGCGGCGCGATCGTGAACATCTCGTCGATGGCGGCAATCGACAACTACCCTTGGGTTACCTACAAGGCAAGCAAGGCGGCAATGATCGCTTACACGCGCCAGCTTGCAATCCTGAATGCGCCGTACGGAATCCGCGCCAACGTCATCCTGCCCGGACTGATGGACACACCGATGGCGGTGGACACGCGGGCACGCGCCGGGGGCCGCACGCGCGAAGAGGTCGCTGCCGAGCGCGATGCCAAGGTGCCGCTGCGCCAGAAGCAGGGCACGGCATGGGATATCGCCTACGCCGCGCTGTACCTCGCCTCCGACGAAGCGGGATTCGTCACTGGCGCCGTGCTGCCGGTCGACGGTGGCGCGAGTTGCAAGGTCGGCTGAGCGCGCGCAGCGGCGCCGCTAAACCATGTGCGATCCTGTACACAGGCGCCTCGCCTGCCTTCCAATAGCTGATTCCCGGTGGCAAAGCTGACCAATTTGTTTGGCGACCTGCCCACCGGGGCCGCATCCGAACA
This sequence comes from Betaproteobacteria bacterium, assembly GCA_016192835.1. Lineage (GTDB taxonomy): Bacteria > Pseudomonadota > Gammaproteobacteria > Burkholderiales > SG8-41 > PALSA-1004. The sequence goes on along the minus strand of JACPTJ010000056.1, from coordinate 4,289 downwards.
GTTCGCCGAACTGCTGTCGCGCCCCGGGCTGAGAATTGAAAGAATTGTCTCCCACGGGCAGGTAAGCCCGCCGCAGTTCTGGTACGACCAGCCCGAAGGCGAATGGCTCGTGGTGTTGCAGGGCGAAGCGCGGCTTGCTTTCGAGGGCGAGACGGCACTATGCTGGCTGAAAGCGGGGGACTTCATCGACATCGCGCCGCACCGTCGCCATCGGGTCGAATGGACCCATCCGGAGGTGGCGACGATCTGGCTGGCGGTGCATTATGCGTAAATGCGAAAATGAGCCCATGCATTGACTGGCTCGCCCGGACTATCCTGACATTGGCCGCGACACTTATACCGTTTTCTGCTGCTGCGGCGGACCTGCAGCGCAGCCGTAAGGCGGAGGCGGAGTTCAGAGCAGCGAATCCCTGCCCGGCGACCGGACTGACGCAGGGGGTATGCAAGGGTTATGTGATCGACCGCATCATCCCGCCTGTTTGCGGCGGCGCGGAGGACCCGGCCAATATGCAATGGCAGACCATTGCCGAGGCCAAAGCAAAAGATAAGTGGGAACGTATCGGTTGCCGCCCGGGCCGAAAACAGGTCCTGCCATCGGCGGCGTCGGTCACGGAGGTTTTTCCCCTGAGCGAACCTTCGACGCCGATAGAAGCTACTCCGCTGCCGACTGAACCAGAATCAGAAACAGAAAAATGAGCATCATCGAATCCATGCTGGAAAATTGCGATCGGTCCTGAATGGCCAGCACCGTGATCGCCAGCACCTGCAAGGAATGTTCCGTGCGCTGCGGATCGTTGATTTACCTGCAGGATGGCAAGGTCGTCAGGATTACCGGCAACCCCGCGCATCCGGGGTCGCGCGGTGCGTTCTGCATCAAGGGCGTACACGGGCCCATCGTCGCGCGCGAGCATCCGGAACGGCCGTTGTATCCGCTGCGGCGCACGGGCGAACGGGGCGAAGGCAAGTGGCAGCAGGTCTCGTGGGACACCGCGCTCGGCGAGATCGCCGAGCGCATCGGCAAGGTCAAGCAGCAATACGGGCCGCTCGCGGTCGCGGGCGCGGTCTCGAATCACTTTGTCAGCAGGGGCGTGGCGATGACGCAGCTGCTGCGCAGCGTGGGTTCCCCGAATTACATGATCAATCAGGACTTGTGTCAGGGATGCCGTTATACCGCTGCGATACTGTCCGGCGTCGGGGTCCAGCCTGCCAACGAGATCGAGCGCACGCGCTGCATACTGGTGGTTGGCAAAAGCCCTTCGGATTCGAGCGTCGTGCAGTGGATGCACATCAAGGCGGCCAGGCGGCGCGGCGCGAAGCTGATCGTAATCGACCCGCGCCGCACGCAGATCGCGCGGCTTGCCGACCTGTGGCTGCAGATCAGGCCCGGCACTGACGCGGCGCTGGCGTTATCGATGATCCACGTCATGTTCAGCGAGAAGCTGATTGACCACGAGTTTGTCGGGCAGTGGTGCACGGGCACCGAAAAGCTGCGCGAGCGCGCAGGCAAATATCCGCCGGCAACCGCGGCGGCCATCAGCGGAGTTACTGCCGGGCAAATCGTCGCGGCGGCGCGTCTTTTCGCGACCGAGAAGCCGGGCTGCATGGTGCTCGGGCACGGCATCGATGCGCAGGCGAATGGCGTTGCGACGGTGATGTCGTTTCACGCGCTGCTGGCGTTGACGGGGAACATCGATCGCGAGGGCAGCAACCGGTTCGCGAAACCGCTGCCCGGATTCAGGGATTATTTCAGCATCATCAACGACCCGCAGTTCCGCATGCCGGCAGAACGCGAACGGCAGATCATCGGCGGCGCGCAGTACCCGTTCTGGTCGGGGCCGGACAGTTGGTCAAGGTCCGCCCACAATCCCTCGCTGATCCATGCGATCAACACCGGCGACCCGTATCCGGTGCGCGCGCTGTATGTCAGCGGAGTGAACATCGTCTGCACTTATCCGGGAATGCAGAACACCATCGCCGCGCTCGAGAGCCTGGATCTGCTCGTGGTCGCGACCGATCACATCACGCCGACGGCAGAGCTGGCGGACTTCATTCTGCCCAAGACCACCTTGCTGGAAGAAGAAGACGTTTCAGGCGATCCCGGCGGCCCGTGCCTCACCGCGGTGCAGCGCGCGGTGCCGCCGCGCGGCGAGACGCGCACGGATGTCGAGATCGCGATCGGTTTGCGCGACAAACTGCGCGAGCGGGGGCTGCTCGACTTCGAGCTGTTGCCGTGGAACAGCCACCGCGAGCTGCTCGACTTTCAGCTCGAGGCAACCGGCATCGGGTTCGACGCGCTGTGCAAAACGGGGTTTCACAAAATTGCGTTCGGTTACGGGGAATACCGGCAGCAAGGATTCAAAACGCCGAGCCGGAAGATCGAGCTCTGGTCGCAACGCCTTGAGACCAACGGCTACGATGCGTTGCCCGACTATCGCGCGCCCGGCTATGCGCAACTGGATGCGGAATTCAATCTCGTACTGCTGACCGGCATACGCAGCATGGCTTATCACCATTCGCGGTTCCGCAACCACGCGTGGGCGCGCAAGATCCAGGACGCGCCGGAACTGCGCATACATCCGCGCACGGCAGCGGGCCTCGGCGTAGGTGCCAACGAGTGGGTGTGGCTGCGGACGCGAGGCGGCGCAGGACGAACGCTGCTCAAGGCATTGCTGACCGAAGACGTGCCGCCCGACGTCGTCGCAACCGGCATGGGATGGTGGTATCCGGAAGTGCCGGGGGCCGATCACGGCGCGCTGACTTTCAACGTGGATGCGGCGATCAGCTACGGCCCGCCATGGGACCCGATATCGGGCTCGCCGGAAGCTCGCAACAGCGCCTGCAACATCAGCCGGGCGGACCCGGCCGAGCTTGCCCGGTATGACTTCGATTTCGTGCAACGGACCCGCGCTGTGCCAGGCTTCGGTTGACGGCGGTCGCCGCGTTACGGATACTTGCGGTAACGCGAACTCAGAAGTTTCGCGATTTCCAGCAAAGAGGAGAATGTCATGACGCAATTCACAAAGCGCGCGCTGTGCCTGTTGGCCGCGGTAGTTTGCAATATGCCCTGGCAGGCTGCCTGGGCGCAGCAATATCCCAGCAAGCCGGTGCGCATCATCGTGCCGTTCGGCGCCGGCGGACCGGCCGACATCTACGCCCGCTTCCTCGGCCAGCGGCTGCAGGAATCCTTCGGCCAGTCATTCGTCGTTGACGACCGTCCCGGCGCGGGTTCCATCCTCGGCACCGATCTTGTGGCAAAGTCGCCGCCGGACGGCTACACGCTGCTCATGATGTCCAACACGCATACCGTTAACGAGACGCTCGTCTCGAAAAAACCGTTCACCCTGATGAAGGATTTTGTCCCGGTCGCGCCGGTCAACTACTCGGACCTGCTGCTGGTCGTGCATCCGTCGCTGCCGGTAAAGTCGGTGAAGGAGTTGGTGCAACTCGCGAAGTCAAAGCCGCGCGGCCTCAACTACGCCTCGTCCGGAACGGGCACGCCGTACCACATGGCCGGTGAGCTGTTCAAGGCGCTGGCGGGAGTCGATATCGTGCACGTCCCCCACAAGGGCAGCGGCGAAGCGCGCACCAGCGTGATGAGCGGGCAGGTCGAGATGATGCTGGACGCGATCACCGTAATGGCCCAGATGGCGAAGGCGGGCCGGGTGAGAGCGCTGGGGACCAGCGGCGCGAAGCGCTCGACGGTGATGCCCGAAGTGCCGACGATCGCGGAGGCGGGCGTGAAAGGCTACGAGTCGACGATCTGGATCGGGCTCATGGCGCCGAGAGGCACGCCCAAGCCGGTAATCGACCGGCTCAACGCCGAGGTTGGCAAGGTGCTCGCGCGGCCCGACGTGAAGAAAGCCTGGAACGCGCAGGGCGCCGAACCGATGACGATGACGGTGGGCGAATTCGAGAAATACCTGAACGGCGACATTGCCAAGTGGGCCAAGCTCATTCGCGGCGCCGGCATCAAAGTCGATTAACAGTCGGTCGAATTCTGCTTCGTCGCCCCGGCGCAGGCCGGGGTCCAGGAGTTGCTCGCGACATGAATCAATATGTTACTGGATTCCGGCTTGCGCCGGAATGACGAGGTTACGAGTAACACGCCGAAGTTCAACACGCTGTTAATCACGGACCACGAGCCACGGAGTTACTTCATGCGTCTTGTTACTTTTTCCGATACCAGCGGCATGCGCATCGGCGTGCACGATGCCGCGTCCGGTACCATCGTCGATCTCGCGGCGGCGACGCGCCTGCCGAAGGACATGACGAGCTTCATCGCGCTTGGC
>JACPTJ010000126.1 GCA_016192835.1 Betaproteobacteria bacterium | reverse complement strand
GCCGAGCGTGCGCCCTATGGTGTCAGCGGCTCCGCCGGCCGGAAACGGAATGAGTATTCGAATCGGCTTGACCGGGTATTTGGCCTGCGCAAAAGCCGCCGGCGCGCAGGCAAACCACGCGGCCGCGATGGACAACACGAAACCCGCCAACACTTGCGCTTTTTTTTGCATGTGCACCCCTCCTTGGCAATCAAGGTTGCGGTCAACGCGCCGCGGCGACGCTTGCGGCAAAGCCTACACCAAAAGCCCGCTTGCGTCGCCAACGGCCGCGCGCCTCAGCAGGTGCCAGCCACCAGGATCTGATCCCGCGGGAACGAGTCCAGCATTTCGACGCCGGTCTCAGTCACCACCAGCATATTTTCCAGCCGGACTCCTCCGACCCGGTGCTCGCCATCCATGCTTTCGACGGCGATGACCATCCCCGGCTCGAACGGCTGGGGATGATCGAACGAACAGTGGCGGCTGACGATGGGCGGATCGTAGAGCTCGTGCAGGCCGATACCGTGCGCAAATTCGACGGTAAAGACTTCGGCCTCGTCTTTATAGCCCCAGGATTTGGCGGGCGGGAAATGCTTGGCGGCATCCGCGGTCGTGTTGCCGGGCCGGATCGCATCGATGACGGCGTCGAGGCGGTCGCGCAGCCGGTTATACATGCCCACCTCTTTGCCACTGGGCTGGCGGCCCACCACGAAAGTCCGGTAGATGCAGGCGGAATAGCCCAGGAACTGGGTCCTGCACATGTTGACGTAAAGCAGCTCGCCGTGCTCGATGATCCGGCCGGTCGAGTAGAACGCGCGTTCGAACGACATGGGGCCGCTGCGCGTGGCGACCCAGATCGCATCAGCGCCGACATCATAGAGCGAGTTGATCGCAATGCGGTTGGCGTCGATGTCGGTAATCCCCGGGCGCAGGTTCTCGTGCAGCCGCTGATACGCCGCGCCGCACATCGAGGCCACCATCCTGAAACACGTAATCTCGTCCTGGGTCTTGATGGTGCGCATCTCCATCATCATCGGCCATCCCTCGATGACAGTAAGGCCCTCCTTACGCAGCGCTTCCTGGCCCAGTCCGTCGATCGCGATGGTGGCGATCTTTTCCTTCGTCAGGCCCCGGTCGGCGAGTTCCTGGTGGATCTCGCTCGCGAATTTCTTGGTCTCATCGCTGGTGGCGCCCGGTCCCGCGATGCCTGCAAACCAGGCGCGGGCCACACGCCACTTCTTGATCCACGGTGCATCTTCCGGCATTTGCTGATACCAGCCGGCATGGGCGAATATCACGGGATCCGGATCGTCGGCAAAGAACAGCACGTAGGTCGTCTGGTGCAAAGGCGCGACGCGCAGCCCCGTCAGGTAGCGGACGCTCGGGGGCTCGCTCGCGACGAGGGCCGCAACCCCATGCTTGCGCATGATTTTGCGGGCTCGTGCCGCGCGCTCGTCCCGCAAGCGGGCGACATTTATGCCCTCCTGCCAGTCGCGGACTGCAGTGCCGAACGACAACTTGGGCGTCATTTTTACCTTTTCCATAAGCCGAATCTCCGTTTCATCGTTGGGTTAATGTGCTAGCGCCATGCCTGCGGTAGTGAATTCGACGTCTTAATCTATCTGGAGGCCCGACTCCCGGACGACCTTGCCCCACTTGGCGATATCGTCCTTGATTTGCGCCGCGAATTGTTCGGGGGTATTGCCGATAGCAACCGCGCCCTCCGCGATCAGCCGTTGCTGAACGTCGGGCAGCTTCAGCACCGCCGCGATTGCGGAATGCAGCCTGGCCACCGCCGCCTCGGGTGTCCGTGCCGGCGCAAACACCCCGTACCAGGAACCGGCTTCGAGGCCCGGCAACCCCGCCTCGGCAAAAGTCGGGATATCCGCCGCTGCATTGGCGCGCTGGGAGGATGCGATGGCAATTCCGCGCAATCGCCCCGCTTTCACCTGCGGAACTACCGCAGGCAGGCTGTTGAACATCATCGATACCTGCCCGCCAACGAGATCGCTCACCGCGGGCGGCCCGCCTTTGTACGGAACATGCAGAAGGTCGATCTTCGCCAGGGATTTGAAGAGCTCGCCCGCGAGATGGGCGGAACTGCCGGTCCCGAAAGAAGCAAAAGTCAGTTGCCCGGGCCGGGCTTTGGCGAAGCCGATCAGATCCTGTAACGACCTGACCGCGATCGACGGATGCACGACCAGCATGAACGGCGTGTCGACGAAGTTCGTGATCGGAGCGAAGTCCCTGAGCGGGTCGTAAGGAAGTTTTCGGAATACGACCGGGTTCGTCGCATGCGTGCCGGTGGTACCCAGCAGCAGCGTGTCGCCGTCCGGCGCCGCTTTGCTCACCAGTTCCGTGCCGATAATTCCGGAAGCGCCTGCGCGGTTGTCGACGATGACGTTCTGTCCCCACGCTTCGCCGAGCTTCTGACCGATGATGCGGGCCCAGAGGTCAGCGCCTCCCCCCGCGGGAAACGGCACGATAATGCGCATGGGCTTGGCCGGAAAAGTCTGTGCGAACGCGCCGGTCACAGCCCACATGATGCAAGCAGCAACGACTGCGATGCTTTTGATCATCGGTCTCCTCCTGCGATTTTTCGATGTTCCCTGGCGCTGTGTGATTGCAAGTTACGCTTCAATAAATGATAGGGCAAATGCTATATTCTTATTACAATAATAGACACCGTCTATACAAAAGGGCGCACCATGGAACTGCGGCATCTGCGTTACTTCCTCGCCGTGGCGGACCATCTGAGCTTTACCCGCGCTGCCGATCAGTTGGGGGTAACCCAGCCGACGCTTTCGCACCAGGTCGGGCAACTGGAAAAGGAAATCAACAGCGTACTGTTCGATCGCGTCGGGCGCAGAGTCCATCTCACCCCGTCCGGCGAGATCTTCCGCGAATACGCCCAAAAGGCGCTGAAGGAAGTCAACTCCGCCACCGCTGCAATCTCGGAACTCGAGGGCCTGAGGCATGGGGCGCTCACGGTCGGGGTCTTCGAATCCTTCAGTACCTCGCTGCTGCCGCCGCTGCTCGCGGAATTCTGCGACTTGTATCCGGGTGTTCACGTGACCATGCGCCAATTGCCGGCCGGACAACTGGAAGAGCAGCTCGATAAAGGCAATCTGAACCTCGGCATCGCTTACTCGCCTCCCGCTACCGATAAAATCGTGGCGGAGAAGCTGTTCGACGAGCCGTTGGTACTGGTCGTGGGCACGAAACATCGACTCGCGCACAGGAAAACAATCCACTTCTCCGCGCTCGACGGCGAGCCATTGACTTTGCTTACCGCCGGGTTCCCGTCTCGCCGCCTGCTGGAAAGTTGCCTTGCGTCGGCTGGCGCAAAGCCCCGCATCGTGCTCGAGATCAATTCCATCCAGGCGACGCTCGCCACCGTGCGACATACCAAGCTCGCAACGATCCTCACCAAAAGAATGGCGAAGACGGTCCCGGGGCTGCATTGCGTCGAGCTGGTTCCGACCGTCGTCCGCACCGCGGCGATATTCTGGCGGCAGGGCGGCTACCGGACGACTGCGGCGCGGGTAATGGCCGATCTGATCAAGAAAGCCTGCGCCGTCCTGTCCAATACGCAACGGAAAACCAACGCCGATACCCGGAAGGGTTCCGGTGCAACCAGGGATATCCAGGCGTAGAGAGATAGCCATGGAATTCGCGCAATGCCATTGCGCGTTGCCTCTTTTTTCAGATCGGGGTAGATTGCCCGGTGATTGACCGATAGTGCTGGTCGAATTCCTTCGGGGACAAGAATAACTGGTCGGGTGCTGCGCCGGTACTCGCGCCCGCTCTGCGACCCGTGAGAACCTCGTGCCGATAATGAAAAGGAGGTGGAACATGGTGAAGCGCCTTTTGCATTTTCTCTGCCCGGCTGCACTGATGGTCTGCTCGGCGGCGCATGCGGCCGCGCCGGCAGGTGGCCCCGATTATCCCTCGCGACCGCTGCGCGTCATCGTGCCGTGGGTAGTCGGCGGAGGGACAGATATCGTCGCCCGCATCATCACGCCCAAACTCACCGAAGCGCTGGGCCAGCAGGTCCTGATCGACAACCGCCCCGGCGCCAACGGCATTATCGGATCGGAGATCGCAGCCCGGGCGACGCCCGACGGCTACACCATGATCCTGGAAGCCGTCGAGCACGTAATCAATGCGAGCACGTATGCCAAGCTGCCTTACGACACCATGAAGGACTTTGCGCCGGTAGGTCTCGTCGCGGCCCACTCGCTCGTCCTGATCGTGCCACCTTCGTTGCCCGCGAGCTCGGTGAAGGAGCTGGCGGCGCTGGCCAAATCCAAGCCGGGAGAGCTCAATTTCGGCTCGTGGGGTGAAGGCAGCCTTGCCCACCTTTCCGGCGAGCTGTTCAAGAACAGTGCGGGCGTACAGATGACGCACGTGCCCTACAAAGGCGCCCCCCAGGCGATCATCGACATGCTCGGCGGGCGTCTTCCGCTCATGTTCACCACCATGCCGACCGGCGCTCCGCAAGTAAAGCAGGGCAAGCTCCGTGCGCTTGCGGTCACCAACCGCGAGCGCGAACCGCTCCTGCCCGAGGTGCCAACCATGATCGAATCGGGATACCCGGGTTTCGAAGTGGACTCATGGCGCGGGCTGTACGTCCCCGCGGGCACACCGAAAGCCATCATTACACGGCTCAATCGCGAGCTCGTCAAAGTCCTGCAAATGCCCGACGTGAAGGAGCGCATCGTTGCGGCCGGTTTCGCCCCCGTGAGCGGCACGCCCGAAGGGCTCGACGCTTTCGGCAAGGCGGAGCTTACCAAGTGGTCGAAAGTCGCGAAGTCCGCCGGTGTGCGGATAAAATAGCCGCCGCCGCGCGGCCTTCCACCAGGAAAGACCCTCCATGCCCCTGACACACGACGATGTCCTCGCCATCCTGAAGATCATCGACGCGTCGCCTTACGACGAGGTGCGAATCGAGCTCGGCGATTTGAAGCTGCACGTGCGTAGACGCGGCGATGGGCCCTCGCTCGAGTCAGCGCAGCCGCTGTCGCGGCCGGCGGAAGGCGCGGCGCAGAACAGGGCGCAATTGCAACCGGCTTCGCAAGCGCACTCTTCCAGTGTAGTGCCATCACCTCGGGATCAGGCGTCCCCGAACCAGGCAGCGCAGCCGCAACTCGCCGAGGGGCTCGTTGCCGTTCGTGCACCCATGCTCGGGACGTTTTACAGGGCTCCCGCGCCGGGTGAGCGGTCGTTCGTGGAAGTCGGCGACAAAGTGGGGCCCGGCGACACGGTATGCCTGGTCGAAGTGATGAAGCTCTTCAACTCGGTGAAAGCGGGCGTCGCCGGCACGGTGGTGAAGATCGCCGTCGAGAACGGCAGCATGGTTGAGCACGGGCAAACGCTGATCCTGATCGAGTCCGATCAGCACGCTGCCGACGCCGCCGTCCAGTGACGCGTCCGATCAAGCGCGTCTTCGTGGCGAATCGCGGCGAGATCGCCGTGCGCGTGATATACGCCTGCCGCGCGCTCGGCATCGAGACGGTCATCGGGGTCTCCGAGGCCGACCGCGATTCGCTCGGCGCCAGGCTTGCGGACCGGGCGGTGTGCATCGGACCCGCGCCCGCGGCGCAGAGCTATTTAAGAATGGACACGGCGGTGGCTGCAGCAATAGGCACCGGCTGCCAGGCGCTGCACCCGGGCTACGGCTTTCTCGCCGAGTGCGCCGCTTTTTCGCGGCTGTGCGCCGAGCATGGCGTCATATTCGTTGGCCCTTCGGGAGATGCGATCGATGCAATGGGCGACAAACTGCGGGCGCGCAAAATCGCAGATTCGCTCGGTATACCGACGGTACCCGGGACGGATCGCGTCGCAAGCGCCGACGATCTCGTGGCGTTCGGACGCCGCGCAGGTTACCCGTTTCTGCTGAAAGCGAGCGCAGGCGGCGGCGGGCGCGGCATGCGTATCGTGCGCACCCAGGAGGAAGCGCCTTCTGCATTCGAATCGGCATCCGCCGAAGCCCGCGCTGCTTTCGGCGATCCCACGATGTACATCGAGCGGTACGTGGAGCGCGCGCGGCACATCGAGATCCAGGTGATCGCTGACGCGCATGGCGGCGTGGTTCATCTTGGCGAGCGCGACTGTTCGACGCAGCGCCGCCATCAAAAACTGATCGAGGAGGCGCCTTCGCCCGTGGTCGACGAGTCCTTGCGCAATCGCATGGCGCAGGCTGCGATCCAGCTCGCCACTCAGGTCGGCTACACCAGCGCGGGCACGGTCGAGTTCATTCTGGACCTCGATAGCCACGCCTGCTATTTTCTGGAGATGAACACCCGCATTCAGGTCGAGCATCCCGTCACCGAATCGATCACCGGTGTGGACCTCGTCGCAGAGCAGATACGGGTCGCGGGCGGCGCGCCGCTCTCGTTCGTGCAGCAGGATGTGCGTTTGAACGGCCACGCGATCGAATGCCGCATCAACGCCGAAGCAGCCGAGCGCAACTTTCAGCCGTCGCCGGGCCGCATCGATACCTGGCAGCCGCCTGCGGGCGCCGGCATCCGCGTCGATACGCACTGCTATCCCGGTTATCTTGTGCCGCCGTTCTACGATTCCATGATCGGCAAGCTGATCGTGCACGGGCGCGATCGGGCGGACGCCGTCGGCCGCATGACGAAAGCTCTCGCGAGCTTCAGGATCGAAGGCATGCCCACCACCATCCCTTTCCATCAGGCGGTGCTTTCCCACCCTGATTTCGTGCAAGGGCGCATCACTACGCGCTGGGTGGAGGAAAAATTGATGAGCGAGCTCTACCAGCCGGAGGCTGCCGCATGAAGCCGGTCAAGGTCATGGATACGACATTGCGCGACGCGCACCAGTCGCTGTGGGCCACCCGCATGACGACCGCCATGATGTTGCCGGTGGCGGGGCGCATGGACCGGATCGGTTACGATGCGATCGATCTCATGGGGCTCATCCAGTTCGACGTGGCGGTGCGCTACCTCAAGGAGAATCCGTGGGAGCGCGTGAGGCTCATGTGCGAAAAGATCACGCACACGCCGATGCAGTCGTCGATCCGCAGCAAAAGCCTCACCGGGTTCGACGTTGTGCCCAACGACATTCTGCTCTTGTGGACCGAGCGGCTCCTCGCCAATGGTCTGCGCCGCGTGCGCGCCTTCGATGCGCTCGCCGATCTCGACAACATCGTCCACATTCTCAAACACGCGAAATCGCTGGGCGCATATACCGTCGGCGCGCTCGTCTACGGCCACAGCCCGGTCCACACCGACGAGCTCTACGCGGAGAAGACGAAGGAGCTCATCGAGCGCACCGGGGTCGATTCGATCATGCTGAAAGATGCGTGCGGCCTGCTCACTCCCGACCGCATCCGCACGCTCGTGCCGGCAATGAAACAGGTGATGGGCGACGTGCCGCTCGAGCTGCACAGTCACTGCCTCACCGGGCTCGCGCCGCTCGTCTATCTCGAAGGGGTAAAGCTCGGCGTCGATCAGGTCCATACGTCGATCGCCCCGCTCGCCAACGGACCGGCGCAGCCGGCCACGCAAACGATCGCGCGCAACCTGCGCGGCATGGGCTATCGCGTCGACCTCGACGATCGCCTCCTCGACGAAGTGGGTGACCATTTCCGCCGCGTGGCCGAGCAGGAAGGCAAGCCGCTCGGCGTGCCCATGGAATACGACGCCTTTCACTTCGAGCACCAGGTGCCCGGCGGCATGCTCACCAATTTCCACTTCCAGCTCGCGCAAGCCGGCCTTGGCCACAAGCTCGACGCGGTGCTGCACGAATGCGCGCAGATCCGCCGCGAGCTGGGGTGGCCGATCATGGTCACGCCTTTCGCGCAGCTCGTCGGCACGCAAGCGGTGTTGAACGTCGTGCAGGGCGAGCGCTATCGAATCGTCCCTGATGAAGTGAAGAAATACGCGCTCGGTTACTACGGGAAACTGCTGGCGCCGGTTGAGCCCGACGTGCTCGACCGCATCGTCGAAAGCGGCTCGCAGAGGATCGCGCTCGAGCCGAAGCCGATGCCGCCGGCGGTGCCGGACCTGCGCCGCAAATATCCAAACATGACCGATGAAGAACGGCTGCTGCGCTATTCGTTCGCGGGCACGCAGGTGGACGAGATGGTCGCTGCGGGACCCACCCGCACTGATTACCAGTTTGAAAAGCCGCTTGCGCGCCTGCTGCGCGAGTTGGTGCGACGGCGCGAGCCGACCCACATCTACATCGAACGCGGCGACGTCAGGATCGAGCTCCACGCCGCCCATTGATCGAAAGGACCACCATGCGACGCAGCGCACTGCTTGCCATCTCAACAAGCGTGGTTTACGGGTAATGCGCCGCCAGTGCCGCGATGAAGCGGTCCAGTTCACTCCTCGGCAACAAATCGATCCCGGCTGCGCCCTGCCGGCCGCCGCCGGCAAACTGGCGGCACAGTTCGTCCGCGCCGCGCGGGGTCGCGGTGGGCGCGCGCACGCTGACCACGAAACCGCCCGGGCGCGCCGTCAGCACGGCGTGCGCGCGCTGCGGATGCTGCTGCGCGAGGCGGTTCGCGAACACTCCGCTCACGCGCCGGCTCCACGCGGCATCCGGTAACACGTACAGCGCGCAGCGCGCGGTTTCCATCTCCGGTTTGAGTTCCTCCGCGAGATACAGATCGTCAGCGCGCCCGGTGCGCAGGATTTCGAACACCGGCTCACCGCTGATGAACTCGAACGGATCGGCGTAGCGGCTGAGCGTCTGATAAAGATCGGCCGGGTGGTAATTGAGGTCGTCGACGCTCTCGCCGTAAGCGTTATAGTTGATGCTCTCGCCGAGTTCCTGCAATTGCGCGATCTGCAGTTCGTTCACCCCGAGCGGGGCCGCCGCACGGCGCGCCGCGGCGGCGAGATTGTCGCCGAACGCGGCGACCACCGCCCAGATGCGGTGGCGGCCGCCGAGGTAGCGGTCGGCGATGAGGCTGGTGCAGATGTCCGGCGCGGTGTCGATGAAAGTCCTGAGATTGGGATGCGCCGGCACCTCGCCCGCGAAATGGTGGTCGAAGTAACGGCAGCTCGCGCCGCACGCGAGCAGCCGCTGCAACGCGCCAACATTGCGCGCAAGGGAGATGTCGAGCACGGTGATCGCGTCGCCCGGCTGCGCCTCAACGCGCTCGAGCAGCGCGATATCGCGCTTCGCCCCGGTGACCAGCACGCTCGGCCGCGGCTCGGCAAGGCGCAACTGGTGAAGCGCGCAGATGCCATCGGCATCACCGTTGAAAACATCATAAAATACCGTCATGGCTACCGGTAAGCCCCGCCTCGCTGGATTCGTCGCGCTAGCTTACACAGTGGTCATTGTGTACGCCAGTTTGCAGCCGTTCGCGGGCTGGCGCATGCCGCCCGGGCAGGTGCTCGGCTTTCTGACCGCACCCTGGCCGCGCTACATTACCGCCGCCGACATCGCGCTCAACGTCGCCGCCTATCTGCCGCTCGGCACGATGCTGTTCGTTGCGCTGCGGCCGCCGTTGCGCGCCGCGGGGGCGTTGGTGTTGGCCACGCTGATCGCCACTGGGCTTAGCCTTGCACTCGAAAGCGTGCAGATGTTCCTGCCGGTGCGCATCGCATCGAACGTCGATCTGCTTTCCAACGGCGCCGGCGCCGCGAGCGGCGCGCTTGCGGCATGGTTGCTGACGCGCGAGAGTACTCCCCTTATGGCGCTGCGCGCTCGGGCGGTGCGCGGGAATGCCCTGGGCAATTGCGGGCTGATCCTCATCGCACTGTGGATACTGGTCCAGTTCCATCCGGCGCCACTCGCGCTGGGCAGCGGCGATCTGCGCGAAGCGCTCGGCCTCCCGCCGTTGTTTGCGTATACGCCACAGTCGTACCTGCGGGCAGAAGCGGGCGTGGCGGCATTTGCCGTAATGGGAATCGGCCTGCTCGTATCGGTGCTGATGCGGCCGCAGCGCTACGCGATGCCCGCGATCGCACTGACGCTCCTGCTGACGCTGGCCGCCAAATCGATCGCCGCAGTCACTCTCGGACGTGCCGCGCAATGGCTGCAGTGGCTGACACCCGGCGTGGCGGCGGGTACTGCCGGCGGCATCGTGCTCTTCGCGCTCATGCTGCGGCTTGCTCCTGTAGCACGCGCGGCGCTCGCGATTTTCTGCATCGCGGCCGGTGTGTGCATCGTCAACGCCACGCCGGAGAATCCATACCAGGCGGTGCCGGTGTTCATGTTGAGCCCGCAGCCGACTCACCTCGCCAATTTCGGCCACATCGTGCGCGCGCTGTCGCAGCTATGGCCGCTCGCCGCCGTGATATGGCTGTTCGCCCTGCTGCGCTCCGAGCGCGTCGGCGCGGCGCACTGAACTCACCGCATCGGTCCCGGAAACCCTCGCGATGACCCGTAAAGCCGCCACGCTTGCCAGCCTGCGCGTCGCGCTGCGCCGTTTCGCTGCCGCGCGCGACTGGGAACAATTCCACACGCCCAAGAACCTGGCGGCAGCGCTCAGTGTCGAGGCCGCGGAACTCCTCGAACACTTTCAATGGCTGACCTCCGAGCAAAGCGCGCGGCTCGGTGCCCGGCGCAAACGCGCCGTCGAAAACGAAATCGCCGACGTATTGCTCTACCTGATGCGGCTGGCCGACGTGCTGGAAATTGACCTGCTCGCGGCGGCGCAGCGCAAAATGCGCGGGAATGCGCGGAAATATCCGGTCAGACGCGCCAGGGGCAACGCGCGCAAGTACAGCGAACTCAAGTGACGGCGCCTCCGCTATAATCCTAGAAACAGCCAATTAGCCGCCAAGACGCCAAGATCGCCAAGCAATACAATGGCCTGAAACGTTGGAGTGGATTACCTAAAGGGTGAGAGACGCATCGCCCCCAGTTTATTGAATCTCTTGGCGTCCTTGGCGTCTTGGCGGTTCAAATGCAGTTTTTAGTCCAATTCAGCGTCAAGTACGGACCTGTTGCCCGACGACTCCGAAATCGAAGCGGACGTCTGAAGACGCCGCACATTTTGGCCCGAAATAACCAGAGTGAACCCTGTGAGTTATTACAAGCGCCACGTTTTTTTCTGCTGCAACCAGCGCGACGAAGGCAAAGCGTGCTGCAACAACCACGGTGCGCGGGAAATTCGCGACTATGCCAAGGACAGGATCAATTCGCTCGGGCTGTCGGGCCCCGGCAAGGTGCGCATCAACATGGCCGGCTGCCTCGACCGCTGCGACGAGGGGCCGGTGATGGTGATCTACCCGGAAGAAGTATGGTACACCTATGTCGACCGCGAAGACATCGACGAGATCATCCACGAACACCTGACGCATGGCCGCGTCGTCAAGCGCCTGAAGATTTGATTCCATTTCAAAATCAAGAAAGCATTAATTGGAGTAGGGTGCGCTTGCGCACCATCCGGCAATCGGTGCGCAAGCGCACCCTACACCGAAAATAATGTAACTCTTGAAGTGGAAGTGGAATTAGCGTTGCTGCGCGACGTCTGCTGCGATGGTGCGGTAGAGGGGGCGGAAGATCGCCCAGAGGTTGTCGATGGTGCCGTGCGTGGTCATCATCGAGGGGATACGTTGGCCGCGATGTTCAACCGCACCGCCGATGGTTTGCATGTTGACGCCGAACTTGCGGAAATGATTTGCGAGTCGCGGCTCCGTCAAAACAAACAGGGTGTCGATGCCGTTCAGGCGTGCCAATTCGATGGTACCGAGATAAAGGCCAACCGGGATGTACGGGAAGCGCGGTTGCTCCGACGTGCCGAAGTCCTTGTCGGAAATTGACAGCGGGCTCTTTTCGTCGTTGCCACGTTTGCGGAACTGAGCGATGACTGCAAGTCGCGATACCTCGGCCATGGTGTCGCGGGGAAGTCTGGCCGGATCGACGATGGTGCGGTCCAGCGTGGCCGCACAGAATTTCTCGAACGGCATTGAGTAGTAAGGATCACCCGGCCGGGCGCGGACGATGCGGGTGCAGCCAATGAATTCACCGCTCCGCACGTCGCGTATCAGCAGGTGCAGCGAATGGGTGTCGTACTCGTCACGTTCGCGGCGGTCCGGACGCTGCGGCTCGAAAGCCAGTTCCTCACAATAGACCTGGTGGCGTATGCGATAGACGTGGTCCCTCAGCGCATCCGACAGCGCCGGTACGATTTCGAAGTATTGCTTGAACGCTTTACCGAGGTTGAATACCGCTGGAAAAAACATGGTGTGATCTCCTATTGCAACCGATTCAGGTAGTCCTTGGTGAAGACCTTGTCGGGCAGATCACGCAGTTTCATCGCCGAGTATTCGAGCACCGATTCCTCCCCCTTGCGCAGCGCGTCTTCCATGACGAGCCGGGTCGGCCGCGCGATACCGAGCATGGTCTGGAAGTTCTCATAGCGGCAGGTCTTGAGCAGGCGGTTGGACAGCGAGTAGAACTCGGCGCGGTGAGGCCAGAAATTGGATTCCTTCACCCAGTAGATGACCTTGTGATAGGTAACACTGCGATCCACCGCGGTCAGTTCCAGCACGTGGTATTTCTCGCCGTTGATGGTGTCGCTACGCAAGAGCTTCGGCGTATAGTCACCGCTGAAGTTTGAACGCGCCAAGTCACCGTTGGCAACTTGCCCGGTGAGCCGTTGCGACAGCGAGAGCCGCACCGGTTGCGAGACGCTGGGCAGGAATATCCACAGGTCGCGGCCTTTCATGAGCATGGTTTGACCGCGTTCTGCGGCCGGTTCGGTGACCATGACAACGGTGTTTTCGTTGCCCCTGGAAAGAATGCGATATTTCCGGATATCGGTGGACTGGCCGGGGGCCGCTGTCTTGATGCTGACGTCGGTTTGGAACCCCTGATTCGGGAAACGTATCTGGTCAGCCTTTGTCAGGATGTTGCGGGCGAGCTCCTCATCTTCCGCGGCGGACGCCACCTGCGGTAACTGCACGGCGACGGTGAGGATAGTCATGGCCAGCAGCGGCTTGAGAAATTTCCTGGACATTGCATTTCCTAATGTAGAATACTGCTGGTTACCATCGCGTGTGCGCATTGTGGGAGGCAGACATCCATGAGCGTTGTTCGAATCGAAAACGTCTTCAAAAATTATACGCTGGGGGAGCAGCAAGTCCAAGCACTCATCGATATTACGCTGAGCATCGAGGACGGCGTTTTTCTCGCCATTGCCGGCCCCTCCGGCAGCGGTAAGTCTACTATACTTAATTTGATTGGTTGTATCGATACCCCGACACGGGGCAGGATATTCGTCAACGGCCAGGATGTCAGCGGCAAGACGCCCGATCAACTGGCCGACATGCGCGCCCGGACTATCGGTTTCATTTTTCAGACCTTCAACCTGTTTCCCGTGCTGGCGGCCGCCGAGAACGTCGAGTATCCCCTGTTGCAACTCAAGGAACTGAGTGCCGCGGAGCGCCGTGACCGTGTCGGCAAGTATCTTGATATCGTCGGCCTGTCCAAGTTCGCCGGCCATCGGCCGAATCAGTTAAGCGGGGGGCAGCGACAGCGCGTCGCGATTGCCCGCGCCCTGGCAACGCAACCGAAGATCGTCCTGGCGGACGAACCCACGGCCAATCTGGATCATAATACCGGCGGGGGCATCCTGGAGTTAATGAAGGAGATCAACCGCCAGGACAAGACCACGTTCATCTTTTCAACTCACGACCAGCGCGTCATGACGATGGCGGACCGGCTGGTAAAGATCGAAGACGGCCGGCTCACGCCCGGGTAATCCCCCAGAACACGGTCCCGGTGTTTATCGCTTGCATGCGGCTCGGATTGCAGGATGTGTCCTGCCACGGAAAAAGGGCGGAACAGCATGGAATTTAGCCAAAAATTGAGCTGTGTGGCGCTTCTCGGTGCGCTCGTCATCTTGCCGTCCGTGGCGACCGCTGCCAATGACCAGCAAGACACGGTGCGGCCCGTGCAGCTTTCTGCCGAGTCCGGCGGGGCGGGTACCCCGACCTCGCGCGATGCGCTATTTGGCGACGATGTGCCCGCTGCGAACAAGCCGGAGCCGGCGTCCGCGTGGACAGGATTTGTCCAAGGCGAAGTCGCGCGCGCCTACCGTGATCCGGAACATTGGTCCAAGGGGCGCCTGCGGCTTGACCTGAACCGGCGCGGACAACTGAGCGAGCAGGTCAGGTGGAAAATAGGCGGCCGGTTCGACTACGATGCGGCATACGATAGCTCCAGCTTCTACGCGCCGGCGGTTCGCCAGGACCAGCGTTACGACTTCACGTTGCGCGAAAATTACCTCGACATTTCCGCCGGCGACCTGGAATTGCGCCTCGGCCGTCAGCATGTGGTGTGGGGCGAGATGGTCGGATTGTTCATCGCCGACGTCGTATCGGCCAAGGATCTGCGCGAATTCATACTTCCCGAGCCCGAGCTCGAAATGCTGCGTATTCCGCAGTGGGCCGCGCGCGCCGAATACTTCATGAAGGACATGAAAGCCGAGCTGCTATGGATTGCGCTTCCGAGTTTCGACGAGATCGGCAAACCGGGGATCCCGGGGGTCCGGGGGGCGGCGGGAGCCGACTTCTTTCCGTATCCCATTCCGGGGCCGGGAGGCAGCGTGTTCCTCGGCGAACATCGCCCGTCAGCCAAGCTCTCCAATTCGAACTACGGCCTGCGCGTTTCGACGCTGAAGAACGGCTGGGACATGTCGGGATTTTATTATCATAGCCTCGATTCAGCCCCCACCTTCTACCGCGACGTTGTTGCCGGGCCCGCGCCGGTATTTGTCTATCAGGCGCGGCACGACCGGATCAACCAGTTCGGCGGAACGTTCGCCAAGGATTTGGAAAGCATGGTGCTGAAAGGCGAGGCCGTCTACACCACCGGCCGCCAACTCAACGTCACCCGTCTCGATCAGCCGAACGGTCTGGTCAGACAAAACACTATCGACTATGCGCTGGGGCTTGGTTTCAGCCTGCCAGCGGAGACGCGGCTGAATCTGCAATTTTTCCAGCGCGTCTACACCGGCCACGATCCGGACACGCTGCAGCGCAAATATGAGAGTAGCGCGAGCGTGCTGCTCGACGGCAAGCTTGGGAAAAATGTAGAGGCGCGCGCGTTGCTGGTCCACAGCCTGAATCGCAGCGACTGGCTGTTTCGGCCGAAAGTTTCCTGGATGTTCGAAAAGAACCGGCGCCTGGCGGTGGGAGTCGACGTCTTCGGCGGCCCGCCGACAGGTTTGTTCGGCCGCTACGACAACAACGATCGGGT
>JACPTJ010000125.1 GCA_016192835.1 Betaproteobacteria bacterium | reverse complement strand
GCGCGACCACGCGGATGCCGGGAATGTGCGCGTACCAGCCTTCGAGGCTGTGGGAATGCTGCGCGGCGAGCTGGCGCCCCCCGCCGGTCGCCATGCGGATCACGAGCGGAATCGAAAACTGCCCGCCCGACATGTGGCGGATGGTGGCCGCGTTGTTGAGGATCTGATCGAGCGCAAGCAGGCTGAAATTGACCGTCATCACCTCGACGATCGGGCGCATGCCGGCGAGCGCCGCGCCGATGCCGGCGCCGACGAAAGCAGATTCCGAAAGCGGCGTGTCGCGGATGCGCTCTTCGCCGAATTCCGCGAGCAGCCCCATGCTCACCGCGTAACTGCCGCCGTAGCGCCCGACGTCCTCGCCCATCAGGAACACGCGCGGATCGCGCTGCAGCGCCTCGCGCAGCGCTGCCCGCATTGCCTCGCGGTAAGTGGTTTTGGCCGCAACGCCCGTCATGATGGACTCCGCGCGGTGTAGACGTCGCGGGTGAGCTCAGCGACCGGCTCCCAGGTTCCGGCTTCGGCAAACGCGACCGCCCGCTCGACTTCGCGCGCGACCTCGGCTTCGATGGCTTCGGAATCGCCCGCGGCAAGCCAGCCCGCCGCCGTCGCGCGCTTCACGAAACCGGCAATCGGGCAATGCTGCTTCCAGCGCTCGACCTCGGTCTTGCTGCGATAAAGCTCGGCGTCGAACATCGAGTGCGCGCGAAACCGGTAGGTACGGAACTCGAGGAAATACGGCCCGCCACCTCCGCGCACGAACTGGGCTGCTTCCTGCGCCGCTTCCATGACGGCGATCACGTCCATGCCGTCTACGCTTTTCCCCGGCACGCGGTAGCTCGCCGCTTTCTCGACCAGGTCGGTGTCGGCCTCGGAGCGTTCGAGCGCGGTTCCCATCGCGTAAAGGTTGTTTTCGCACAGGAACAGCGCCGGGACCTTCCACAGCTCGGCGAGGTTCATCGATTCGTGGAACTCGCCCTCGGCGACCGCCCCCTCGCCGAAGAAACACGCGGTAAGCTCGCCGCGCTGCTGCATCTTCTGGGCAAGCGCGCAGCCCACCGCCATCGGCAGCGCGCCGCCGACAATTGCGTTACCGCCGTAGAATCTCGTCGCTGCGTCGAACAAATGCATCGAGCCGCCGCGGCCGCGCGAGCAGCCCTCGACTTTGCCGTACATCTCGGCCATGATCGCGCCGGCGGAAATGCCACGCACCAGCGCGTGGCCGTGTTCGCGGTAAGTCGCGAATACCGCGTCTTCCGGCCGCAATGCCTGCATCGCGCCCGTGGCGACCGCCTCCTCGCCGATATACAGATGCAGGAAGCCGCGGATCTTGCCGGCGCTGTAGAGCTCGGCCGATTTTTCCTCGAAGCGGCGGATGCGCACCATCTCGAAAAGCAATTTGCGCGCGAGCTGCGAATCCATCGTCATGTTCCGCTCTCCAGCGTTGAAGTGTCGCCTTCCGGCAACCCGAGCTCGCGCGCCTTGAGCAGACGGCGCATGATCTTCCCGCTGCGCGTCTTGGGCAGGCTCGCGATGAAATCGATTTCCTTCGGCGCGACCGCCGCGCCGAGCCGCTTGCGCGCGAAACCCAGCAGATCGCGGCGCAAGGCTTCACCGGCTTCAAACCCGGGTTTCAAGGCGACGAATGCCTTCACCGTCTCGAGCTGCATTGGATCCGGTTTGCCGATGACGCCTGCCTCCGCGACGGCCGGATGTTCCATCAGCGCGCTTTCGACCTCGAACGGCCCGATCAGATGGCCGGAAGACTTGATCACGTCGTCGGCGCGCCCGACGAACCAGAAATAACCGTCGGCGTCGCGCTTCGCGAGGTCGCCGGTCAGGTACCACTCGCCGGAAAAACACTTGCGATAGCGTTCGTCGTCATTGAGGTAACCGCGGAACATCGACGGCCAGCCGCGCTTCAGCGCGAGCTCGCCTTGGACATCCGGCGCGGTGATCACTTCTGCCGCGCCGTCGGCAGCGCGCTTGACGATCGCGGCATCGACACCGGGCAGCGGCTTGCCCATCGAGCCGGGCTTGATGTCCATCGCCGCGTAGTTCGCGATCATGATGCCGCCGGTCTCGGTCTGCCACCAGTTGTCGTGTATCGGCAGACCGAACGCATCGCGCCCCCATAGCACCGCCTGCGGATTGAGCGGCTCGCCGACGCTCGCAATAAAGCGCAGATGCGGAAAATCATGGCCGCGCGCGAGCTCCGCGCCGCCTCTCATCATCATGCGCACCGCGGTCGGCGCGGTGTACCAGACGCTGACCTGCTGTTCGCTGAGGATGCGATACCAGCGCTCGGCGTCGAAGTCGCCTTCGTCGACGATGCTGGTGATGCCGTGCGTGAAAGGAGAGACGATCCCGTACGAAGTGCCCGTAATCCAGCCCGGGTCCGCCGTGCACCAGAACACATCGGTGGAATGAAAGTCAAGCGCCAGAGCGCCGGTGGCGTGATGCGCGACCACCGCCTGGTGCACGTGGATCGCGCCCTTGGGCTTGCCGGTGGTGCCGCTCGTGAAATGCAGCAGCGCGCGGTCTTCGGGATCGGTGGGGCCGATCGTGAAACGCGGCCCCGCTTCCCGCATCAGCGTGGCGAGATCGAGCGTTCCCGGTTCGGCGGTCCGGCCGCCGTCGTCGCTCACCAGCAGCACGTGCTTCAGTTGCGGCAGCCGCTCGCGCAACCCCGCAACCTTCTTCTGGTACAGGCTTGCCGTGGTCACCAGCACGCTGCCGGAACCCAGCGCGAGCCGCGTGTGGATCGGTTCCGGGCCAAACGCCGAGAACAGCGGGCTCACCACGCAGCGCTGTTTGAGCGCGCCGAGCACTGTGATGTAGAGCTCCGGAATGCGTCCGGCGAGTACGAACACGCACTCACCCGCCTGCACGCCGAGACCGGCGAGCACATTGGCGAAACGGCTCGTCTCAAGGGCGAGATCGCGATAAGTGAAATCGCGCACCGCGCCGCTTTTGCCGAGCCAGCGCAGCGCGAGATGATCCGCGCGGCTGCCTTGCGCATGGCGGTCCACCGCTTCGTGCGCGATGTTGAGTCCGCCGCCGTGCGGCAAACCATCGAGTGAGCGCCGCGCGGCATCCCACGAAAACTCCGCCTGCACCACACCGTAATCGGCAAGATTGGGGGCGATTTTTCCGGCTGGCTTTTTGACGATGATCTCTGCGGTCATTGGAGTCCCGGCACGGCATCGCAGCGATGCGCCGCTCACCGCGATTAGAACTTCTTTAAATTACCCCGGCAGGCTGCACCGTCGCTTGACCTACGTCAAGCTCTCAGCAAGCGCGCGTTTTTTGGGAATACCTTGAGCCCGAAACCGGCGTTTTCAGTCGTCAAGACGCAGAGCCGGTAGACGCGGGTTGATCAGCGATGATTGATGCCGTCGCCGCCAGGCTCGCGCGCGGAGATACAATCCAATTATTGACGATCGTAAAAGTGCCTGCCACCCATGAATAACCGCATTGGCGCATACCCACCCTCACCCCAACCCTCTCCCGCCCAGGCGGGAGAGGGAGTGTTCCCTCGCCCCGCTTGCGGGGAGAGGGCTAGGGTGAGGGGAAGATAAAAATGCTATGCCCCTGCCCGATTATCACGGCGGCAGCATCGTCAACCTGATGGGCACCATCGCCGCCGCGTGCGGCGGCGCGAGCCCGTACGCCCCACTGCGCGGACTCGATCCGGCGCAGCTCGCGGCGCGGCGCAACCTGGTGCTGCTACTCGTTGACGGCCTCGGCTACAACTGGCTCACCCGCAACTGGCCTGACAGCGTCTTCTGCCGCCATCTGCAACAGCGCATCACTTCGGTATTTCCCTCGACCACTGCGACCGCGATCACGACCGTAATGACCGGGCTCGCACCGCAGCAGCATGGGCTGACCGGTTGGCATATGTATTTCCGCGAATTCGGTACGGTCGCGGCGGTGTTGCCGTTTCTCACCCGCGCGACCGACGAGCCGCTCGCCCGCCTCGGCGCTGACCCCGCCGTGCTGTTCGATCATGCGCCCATTTACGACGGCCTGCAGGTGCCGGCGCATCTGGTTGCACCGCGATCCATTATCAACACCGAATTCAACCTCGCGCATTCCGGCCGCGCCGCGCGCCATGGTTATACCCGGCTGCCGGAGCTGTTCGGGAATATCGCGCGCGTGCTGTCCGCGGATACCGGCCGCAAGTTCGTCTACGCCTACTTTTCGGAACTCGATACGTTGGCACACGTGTTCGGCATTGCAAGCCCCCAGGTTGGCGCCGAGTTTGCGCGCCTCGACGCCGCCTGCCGCGATTTCCTGGCCCGCATCGCGGGCAGCGATACCACGCTCATCGTTATCGCGGACCACGGCTTCGTCGATTCGCCGCCCGAATGCCTGATCGAGCTGGACCACCACCCCGAGCTCGCGGCGATGCTGGCGCAGCCGTTATGCGGCGAGCGCCGGGTCGCTTACTGTTACGTGCGGCCCGGATGCCATGCCGATTTCGAGCGCTACGTCACCACCAAGCTCGGCGCGCATGCGACGCTGCATCGGAGCACGGAACTGATTGCGCAGAACTGGTTCGGCCCGGGCGCACCGCACCCGCGGCTCGCGGAGCGCGTCGGCGACTACACGCTGGTCATGAAAAACCGCTACACGCTCAAGGACTGGCTGCCGAACGAAAAGCGCCACGCCCATATCGGCGTGCACGGCGGCATCAGCGACGATGAAATGTATGTGCCGCTGATCATGCTTGCCGCATGAGCGCAATACTGATGAGTTTCTTGTAGGGTGGATGCAGGCGCCTTTCGCGCCGGAATCCACCACCCGCTCGACCCACGCGTCATCCCCGCAGCGTTTGGTGGATTGCGCTTCGCTCCATCCACCCTACGATTTGCCGCTGAATCGATGATTACAGAATTTTCCCGGCCCGCGACGCTTGGCTGTTCCGCCGGCGTCCACCCCTGGTGCGCCGAATGAGCACGCCGACGCGCCCCGCGAGCGGGCCCAAGGAATAGCGCCGTATTCGCGTACTGTCGAGCCAGGACTTGGCGAGCCTGAGGTTGGGTGAATGCCCGTCCGTCTCGAGCCGCAACGCGCCGCGACCAAAATCGTATCGCGCGCCACGAATGTACGGATCCCAGCAGTCCAGGTGATCGCGACCCGCGGCTAATGCCAGAATTGAATGCGTTGTGACCGCGGTGATGCGGATATCGAGAACCGCGACGCCTCCGCGCCCCAACCAGCGCAGCACCTCGCTCGAAGCACGCAAGTGCACGTCGTGGCCCTTGATGACTTCGGTGGCGACTGCGAACGAGCGGGTCTTGAATTCGTCCAGCCAGTGCATCAGCGCGAGGCTGGCGTACTCGGTAGTGTATGCGCCCGGCACACCGCGTTCAATTCCGTCAAGGCAGTAGGCGTAGATGCGCTGCAACGCGGCGCCTGGCAACTCGTCCCGCGCGAAGAGCCACACGAGAGCGTTAAGAACGGACGTTGGGTAACAGTCAGCGTGGGTTACCTGGTAACGGAGCGGCGTAAACAACGTGGCCTCGCTTGCACCTGGCTTCCCTTTGCTGCCGCAATTAATGACCTCACCGTTTGGGACGCACCAGCAGTACCGGCACCGGCGAGGTTCGAACCACCTCTTCCGCATCGCTGCCCATGACCAGACGAAGTACGCCGCGCCGTCCATGGGTGCCGATCACGATGATATCCGCCCGCCATTTTTTTGCCTGCTCGACGATGATCCCGGCCGCGTGTGCCCCGACAATTTCAAACATCACGGAATCCACCGTGATGCCGTGCTTGCGCACCAGCGCTTCGGCGTCCTTGAGAAGTCTCCTGCCGGCGTCCCGGAAGGATTTCTGTATCTCGTCAACATACCGGCCGCTTTCAAGGGTCGGCGTAACGATAAATACATCCACGACATGAATCAGCCGCACCCGGGCCTTGTGGTACTTCGCCAGGCGTATGGCTTCGGTCAACCCCCGCTTCGAGGCAGGGCTGCCGTCTATCGGAACCAGGATTTTCTGATACATGGCCGTTATGCCTCGCGTAAGCTGAGAAGATACACCCCCGCGCAGGGCCGGCTTTGACCGAAATCAAGCCTTGCTGCGATATTCTCACTCATCCTTGCGATGCCAGATCAGTTCGCCGTTCCTGAACGCCCCGCACCGCGACCGAAACCGCATCGCCGCGGATCGCCGTCTCGAAATGCACCGGCAGAAATCGCTCGATCAACCACATCGTGGTCCGGGCGTGACTGCTCAGTACCCGCGTGGTAAACCGCGACTCCCCGCCGGCGAGCGCCAGGTACACCAGCAGCTGATCGCTGGCATGCACATCGAGCGTCACGCCGGCACCGATATCGGCCGCCAACTCACCCCCCGCTTCCATGCCGAGTTGCTCGGCGCGCACGCCGCGCTGCGCCACGCGTCCCGCGCCCAGAACAGTATGCTCGGTTTCAGCCCACAGCACGATCGCCCCGCCGTGACCGTACGCCGCCTCGTTACCGAGCACCCGGGTCTCGATGATCGGTTCGGAAATGCCGAACGTTCGCAAAGGGGCGATTGCGGCGCTGCGCATGCGCTCGACGATATGCGCGGGCAGATTGGCGACATGCGCGTTGCCGCGCAGCGTTTTCAGTTTCCCGGCAGCGTCGAGCTGCAGCGCGTGCAGCGAACCCGGCTCGACCGCAACTGCAACTTCGCCGCCGCCGCGCGGATAATAGCCGCGCCGCAGCAACTCGCTGCGCACCCGCACCCCCATCCTGCCGAGCAGCGCCAGCAGCACGTGCTCAAAATAATCGAGTGGCGGCGCAGCCCGCACGTCGGTGCCGCCGATGATGCGCGCGCGCACGCGCTCGCCGCTGCGGATCATCGCCGGCAACAGCGCCTGCAGCACGAGCGTGATGCTGCCCGCGGTGCCGACGTCAAATTGAAATTCGCCACCGCGCAACCGCCGCGGGCGGAACGCGAGCCGCTGCGATTTCAGCGCGAGTCCGTCAATCTCGGCATCGCACAGCGTGGCAACCGCCTTCACCGCGGTCAGATGCTGCGCGGCAAGCCCCGGATTCGCACGCCTGGCGCGGATACCGGTTATGGTGACCGCGGCGCCGGTGATCGCGGCGAGCGCCGCGGCCGTGCGTACCAGTTGCCCGCCGCCTTCGCCGTACGATCCGTCGATTTCGATCATGCCACCCTCGCGGCGCAGCGGGCGCCGAATCCGCTGAATTGTAACCCCGCACTTACCGAATCAAGCCGTGCCTTGCGCCGCCGGCGTTACAATCATTACGCTCATTTCCGCATCGCGACTGCGCATGAAACCGCTGTTCCATCCCGCGCTGATCAATGGCCCGTTTGGCGACCCGGGCGTCTACGTCGATTGCCTGTTCGAAAAACGCGCGCTGCTGTTCGACCTCGGCGATCTGCGGGCGCTGGCGCCGCGCAAGATCCTGCGCGTGAGCGACGTATTTGTGTCGCACGCGCACATGGACCACTTCATCGGTTTCGACTGGCTGCTGCGGATCTGTCTCGGCCGCGAGCGCATGATGCGGCTGTACGGCCCACCCGGGTTCCTCGCCCAGGTGGCAGGCAAGCTCGGCGCGTACACCTGGAACCTGGTTGAGCGCTACGCCACCGATTTCACGCTCGAAGCGACCGAGATACACCCCGGCATCATGGCGCGGCGCGCCCGCTTCCGCTGCCGGGCCGCGTTCCGGCGCGAACACGAGCACGAGTTCGCAATCAACGACGGAATTCTGCTCGACGAAACTGCGTTCCGGGTGCGTTGCGGACTGCTCGATCACGGCACGCCGTGCCTCGGCTTCGCGCTCGAGGAAAAACAGCACGTCAACGTCTGGAAAAGCCGGCTCGACGCACTCGGTTTTCCGACCGGGCAGTGGCTGCGGGAACTCAAGCATGCGGTGCTCGCCGGTGAGCCGGATGCAACGCCGTTTCGGGTGTGGTGGAAAGCGCAAGGCGCCGTGCACGAGGAATTTTTCCCGCTCGGCGAACTCAAGCAGCGCATACTCGAAATAGTGTCCGGCCAGAAAATCGCCTACGTCACTGACGTCGCTTATCATCGGGACAACGCGGCGCGCATCGTGGCGCTCGCCGCGGGTGCGGATCTGCTGTTCATCGAAGCGCCGTTTCTCGCCGCCGACGCCGAACGCGCCGCGCAGAAGTGCCACCTGACCGCGCACCAGGCTGGGAGCCTGGCGCGAGCCGCCGGCGTGAAAACGGTGATCCCATTCCATCTTTCGCCGCTCTACCACGACCGCGAGCCGGAATTACGCGATGAAATTGCGGCAGCGTTTGCTGCGACGACTGCGGCGGCGCGATGAACGCGAGCAGCACCGCCGCGCAGCTTCTTGTAGGGTGGATGCAGGCGCCTTTGGCGCCGGAATCCACCACGCGCTTGATCCGCACGTCATCACCGCAGCATTTGGTGGATTGCGCTGCGCTCCATCCACCCTACGGTTTGCGTTTCAGGTCAGTGATCTTCCAGCCTGGGAACGCTTTCCTCGGCGAGTTCGCCGGTCTCGGGATCGATCCAGTCGGCGACCCCGAGTTCCGCCTCGGCCTCCTCGACGGTTTCGCCCGGCTCGATGTTGGACTCATCCTGGTACTGCATGTCCTGGATCGCCTCGATCAGAGTGGCAAACGGCCCTGCTTCGCGGCCGTCGCTCCGGGACTGCCAGTAAAACCCGTCGGGACGTTCGATAACTCGCGTCTTATCGTAATCGGGAGGTGTTTCGGGAATGACCTTGCTCATACAGCAACTCCTGGCTCCAATGGGTAAATGCTACCACAGAGTCAAGACACCGGATCAAGCGTTATGTGAATACTCGCCAGCGGAGGGCCGCTGATCTTCGCCGGCCTGTCAACGGTTTACCTCCCCTGCTTCGCCGCTGCGACTTCGCTGGCCGATTACGATCGGCTAGGTGTATTGCATGGCCGGTTGAACGGGTGCAGGCGCTGCCAGGGTTGCGCGTAAGGGCTGCCGCGACGCGCGCTGGTGCACATTGTGATGATTGCCGACCATCCGGTTCAGGCGGTCGAGGTCTTTGATCTCGACGTCTTTGTGTTGCACGGTGATCAGCTGATTTTCCTGAAAGCGCGAAAGCACACGGCTGACGGTCTCAAGTTTGAGACCGAGATAGCTGCCGATTTCCTCCCGCTTCAAGAGCAGGTTGATGCGCGTCGCCGAATAGCCCCGCGCGGCGTAGCGCTTTGAGAGGCTGACCAGAAACACCGCGACCCGCTCCTCGGCGCGCATGCTGCCGAGCAGCAGCATGACCCCGTAGTCATGCGCGATTTCGCGGCTCATCGTGCGGTGCAAGTACCGCTGCAGGACCGGAATGTCGCGCGTCACGCACTCAAGCTCGCCGAAGGGAATCGCACAGACGCTGCTGTCTTCCAGAGCGACCGCGTCGCACATGTATTGGCCGGTATTGATCGCATCCATCCCGATCAGCTCGCCGGACATGTGCAGGCCGGTAACCCGCTCCCGCCCATCGTCGAGCGTCATCGTGCTTTTCACGAACCCGCTGCGAATCGCATACAGGGAGTGAAACGCAGTACCGGAACGATAAATAGATCCACCGCGCCCGACAAAGCGGGTGTGGACGTTGAGATGATCGAGCAGCTTCGCCTGCTTCGCGCCGAGTCCGGCAGGCAGACACCAGTCATGCGAGGCACAATCAGCACAGGTGTGACGCAGCGGGGAAACGGGGCTTTCATGGACGAGATGAACGGTGTTCATTGAATTGACCTTTCAGTGTCTTTGCCATGCAACCATGTATCGGCAGCTCATCCGCGTCGGCCCGGACCGGCCGCGATCAGCGGCCCGCTGAACGCGGCCTTGCCTGGATTTAACTTTAGGCGTTCCCCGGCGGAAAACAAATTCCCCGAACTGGGTATTTTCAGATACCGGGATACCGGTAGTCGAATATTGCGGGACGCCGCCGCCCGTTGGGTGCCCCGCAAGCAGCGGGGAGAGCCGTGCGCGAGCGCCCGCGCGTTCAGGCCGCAGCGATGAGCGCGCGGTACAAATCCAGGTGCTGACTGCACGCTCGAGCGCTGCGAGCAGCGCCTGCGGTGTGGCCTCGGCAAACACGAACCCGTTCGCGGTGCCGGCGGCAAGCGTCGCCGCGTTGCAGTCAACCACCGTGTCGGCGAGCCCGCCGGTCGCGCGTGCAACCGGCGGCGTGCCGTAACGCAGGCTGTACATCTGATTCAGTCCACACGGCTCGTAACGCGACGGCATGACGACAATATCCGCGCCGGCCTCGATCAGGTGCGCGAGCGCCTCGTCAAAGCCGATCACCGCCGCGCAGCGGCCGCGATGCGCGCGCGCCATAGCGGCAAATTGCCGCTCGAGCGCATGGTCTCCCGAACCCAGCACCACGAGCTGCGCCGGCAGATTCATGATTTCGCGCGCGGCCGCGATCAGGAGATCGAGCCCCTTCTGGGGAGTCAGACGACTCACCACGCCGAGCAACGGCATCTCGTCGTCGACCGCGAGCTTCAGCCGCCGCTGCAGCGCCGACTTGTTGGCGGCCTTCGCTTCGAGCGTTGCGCTGTCGTAACGCTGCGCGAGGTGCGCATCGGTTGCCGGATTCCACTGTCCCGTGTCCAACCCGTTGAGTATGCCGCTCAACCGCGGCGCACGGTGCCGCAGCAGCCCGCCCAGCCCGAAGCCGAGTTCCTCGCTCTGAATCTCGCGGGCATGCGTCGGGCTCACGGTGGTAAGCGCGTCGGCGTACTGGATTCCCGCTTTCATAAACGACAGCTTGCCGTGATATTCGACGCCATCCATCGCGAAAGCCCGCGCCGGCAGCGCGAGCGGCCCGAGCGCTTCGCGCGGGAACAGGCCCTGGAAAGCGATGTTGTGGATCGTGAACACGCTGCGCACTTGCGCCGCTTCCGCGAAATGCAGATAGGCCGGCGTAAGACCGGTGTGCCAGTCGTTGCAATGCACCAGCTGCGGCGCCCACTCGATCCCGGGAAGGCCCAGCGCGATCCGGGCTGCAATTTTCGCCAGCAGCCCGAAGCGCAGGTGATTGTCCGGCCAGTCGCGGCCCCGGACATCGCAGTATGGGTTGCCGCTGCGCGCATAGAGCGCCGGACAGTCGACCGCGTAAACGGGCACGCCCGCTGCAGTGGCGCCGGCCAGCACCTGCGTCGGCGGAAATGCCCCCCCTGGCTGCGCGACTTTGGCGATGGCGCGCCTCGCGCGCAGCGCGGCGCGCACCCCGGGATAGGCCGGCACCAGAATGCGCGCATCGACGCCCGCGGCACGCAACGCCGCCGGCAGCGTTGCGGCGACTTCGCCCAAGCCCCCGGTCTTCATCCACGGCGCAAGCTCCGCGACGGCAAACAGCACGCGCGGTGACGGGTTATGAACGTTCAATGGAGTATGCGCTGCGCGGTGCGGCATCGAGCGCCGTCACAGCCATGTCATCATGCCCATCTCGAAAGGATGGGTAAGCAGCTCATGATAAGGATAGACGCGGATGCGATATTCAATCTTGCCGCACACGTCGGGCCTGAATTCGAGCGCGTAGAGATGCTCGCTGCCGCCCGCAATCTTCCCTTCGTCTCTGAAGTGGTACGACTGGGCCTGCCGCGGCTGGCCGCCTTCGTCCGGCCGACCGAACAGCAGTTCCACCACCACATCATCCGGTGTGAGCCTGTTGAGGGTGACCGCCACTTCGAGCCGCAGGTTCTCGCCAAACGGGATGCGCCGGCGCGGATTGTCGATACGGCGCAGCGCGACGTTCTGCCAGGCCGCGCGGACTTTCGCCTTCCAGCTCGCGACCGCGCGCGCACCGGCAAAGTCTGACTGCGAGTAACGACGCCACTGTTGCACCGCCGGCTGATAGGAACTTGCGAGGTACTCGCCGAGCATGCGGGTCGAATTGAAGTGCGGCAGAATCGACGCCATCGAGTGCTTGGCCATTGCCGTCCATCCCGGCGAGTAACCGGCGGGCCCGACGTTGTAGTAGAGCGGCACCACGCTGTCCTGCAATATCTCGTAGAGCGTGCGCGCTTCTTCCCGGTTGCGGCGCGTTTCGTCGGCCGTGGCCGAGGCCGGTTTGATGGCCCAGCCGTTCTTGCCGTCGTAGCCTTCGCCCCACCAGCCGTCGAGCACCGACAGGTTGAGGACGCCATTCATGGCGGCCTTCATGCCGGACGTGCCACACGCTTCGAGCGGATAGATGGGGTTGTTGAGCCAGACATCGACGCCCGACACGAGCCGGCGTGCGAGCTGCAGGTCGTAGCCCTCGACCAGCAGGATATGGCCCTCGAATTCGGGCAGCCGCGAAACTTCGGCGACGCGGCGCAGGAAATCCTGCCCCGGCTGGTCGGCCGGGTGCGCCTTGCCGGCGAACAGGAACAGCACCGGCCGGCTCGAACCGGCGACGATCTCGCGCAGCAGGTTGAGGTTCTCGAACAGCAGCGTGGCGCGTTTGTAGGTGGCGAAACGGCGCGCGAATCCAATCGTCAGTACGTTCGGGTTGCCGGGATCGGCAAGCTTGAAAATGCGGTCGAGGTGCGCCTGCGAGCCATGATTGCGCAGGTGCTCGTGCGAAATGCGGAAGCGGACCAGATGCAGCATCTGCGCCTTGAGCGACTGGTGCACGCTCTTCGTCGGCGAGAAATGTCGGCACATGCACGCCGTTGGTGACGTAGGTCACCGGATTGTCGAGGTGCTCGATCTGCGGCCACAGCGGGGCGCAGATGCGTGAAGACACCTCGCCGTGGATGCGGGAGACGCCATTCTGGAAGCGTGAGCCGCGCACCGCCAGCGCGGTCATGTTGAACTCGCGGCTGAACGGGTCGCGCCCGAGCGCAAGCAACTCCGCGCAGTCGATCTTGAGGTCGCGGCACCAGCCTTCGAAGTAGTGCCGGATCATTTCCTCGCTGAAGTGATCGTGCCCGGCCGGCACCGCGGTGTGCGTGGTGAACACGGTATTGGCGGCCACCGCCTCCAGCGCGGTCGCGAAATCGAGCCCCTGC
Organism: Betaproteobacteria bacterium; assembly: GCA_016192835.1. Lineage (GTDB taxonomy): Bacteria > Pseudomonadota > Gammaproteobacteria > Burkholderiales > SG8-41 > PALSA-1004. The sequence goes on along the minus strand of JACPTJ010000125.1, from coordinate 13,065 downwards.
AGCGTAAGCTGGCGCATGCGCTCGAGCGCAAGGAACGCGGCGTGTCCTTCGTTGATGTGCCACGCCGTGGGCTGCAGGCCCATTTCGTTGAGCACACGCACGCCGCCGACGCCGAGCACGATTTCCTGCTCGATACGCGTCGTGCGGTCGCCGCCGTAGAGCTGGTGGGCGATGTTGCGGTCGGCGGCGCTGTTTTTCTCGATATCGGTATCGAGCAGAAACAACCGCACGCGGCCTGCCTGCGCCTGCCAAACCTTGGCCGCGACGCTGCGTCCCGGCAGGTCAACCGTGACGTGCAGCTCGGAGTCATCGTCGCGCGTGACCGGCCAGATCGGCAGGTCTTCGAAATCAGAATCCGCATACAGCGCGTGCTGGCGGCCCTCGTTGTCGATGGTCTGTGAAAAGTAGCCCTGGCGGTAGAGCAGGGAGACGCCGACAAACGGCAGCGCGAGGTCGCTCGCCGCCTTGCAGTGGTCCCCGGCGAGGATGCCGAGCCCGCCCGAGTAGATCGGCAGGCTCTCGTGAAAGCCGAACTCGGCGCAGAAGTAGGCGATCAGATCGCCTCGCGCCAGGCGCTCGCTATGCTCGCTGCGCGGCGCATGTTCGTGGTAGCTGTCGTAGGCCGACAGCACCCGGCTGTAACTGCTGAGAAATGCCAGGTCGGCGGCGGCGGTGTCCAGGCGCTGCTGGCTGATGCGTTTCAGGAACGCTTTCGGGCTGTGGCCGATGGCGTGCCACAGCTCGGGGTGCAAGCGCGAAAACAGCGTGCGCGTCGGCCGGTCCCAGCTGTACCACAGGTTGTTGGCGAGTTCCGCGAGCCGCAGCAACTGCGGCGGCAGTCGCGGATTGATTTCGAGTTGATATGCAGTACCGGGCATGCAGCCTCCGGGTGTTATCCCGATGATTTCAGAAACGGATATTTTGCGTCATTTTCGCGGAAATGACACGCGCGATGACCGCGCGTCGTGCCTCAGGCGCCGGGCGCCACCATAAGTTCAAGCGTCAGCGTCAACACGCTGCTGCCGGGCGCCAGCGGCCAACTCAGTGTCACGGTTGCCGCCTGCATGATCTTCTCAAATCCGGCTTCGGATTGCGAGACGGTGAAATGGGGCGCTGCGCGCAGCGCGACCGTAGAGCTCGCGGTCAATACCAGCGCTCCGCCCAACTCGCGGTCATCCAGCGTGATCGTGGTAAGCGCGTCCTGCGTCAGTTCCTGGCCGAAACCGCAGGGTATGTCGCCGCTGGCGAGTATGTAGCGGCCGGCGTAGCCGTCGCACGCGGGCATGCTTACGTTGAGCTCGGTCGCAAACGTCCCGCCGGAAAACCCTTCGAACGCGTAGGTGACATTGAGCCGCGCACCCGCCAGCTCGTAGACCTTGCGCACCGTGCCGCCACTGATGCCGGCGCGAAAAACAATCGCCGGGTGCGTGACATCGGCAGCGTCAAGCGCATAACCGCTGACGGCGTGCACCTTGCGCTCGGGCGCGATGTAGCGGTCGCAGAACAGCACCCGCGGCAGCGCGTCGGGCACGATGTCTTCGGCGGCGATCTGGTGACGGAAAGTCACGCGGTCGTGCGCCGATGCGATGCCGCCCGTACCCGGAACGGGCTGCGTGCCGCGCTCGATCTTGGCGTAATAGTGCTCGCGGCTGCGGCGCAGCGTATCAGCGAAATTGTGCGCGAGCGCGTAGCCGTCGAACTCGTGCAGCGCGCCCAGCCCGTCATCGCGCGCAACCGCCTGTAACTGCGTATTGCACAGGAAGATTTCCTGGGCGCCGTCATAATCGAGATCCAGCCGCGCGCAGGCGGCGCGCGGCGCCGCGGCATCGAGCGCGGCCTCCAGTGCAATCAGGTTGCGGTACACGCCGCGCCGCAGGTGCGGCAGATAGAGCCCGCCGAACAGGCCGTGCCAGTAGGCATCGTTGGCCTGCGCGCGGTACAGGTGCCGGGTCAGCTCGGGACGCTGCTGCGCCGCCGGCACGGCAGCGAGCCGCGCGGATAGCGCCAGCATGCGCTTGTGCATCCAGTTGGACTCGGGGTAGCGCGTCAGGAAGTTTTTCCAGAACCCGCCGCGGATGAAAGGTTTGGTCAGTTCGTAGCGCCCCGCGCGCTTTTCCCGCTCGACCATCTCGTCGTAGTTCGCGGCTGCTGCCGGCGGCAGCGTCCATTCGTTCATCTCGATGTAGGAGGTGCTCGGGAGGTAAACGATGCCGCGCGTCGGACGGCGCGCGTGGTAGCTGCGGTAGGTCTCGGTGCGGATCAGCGGCGAGGCGAGCACGCCCTCGATGAATTGCTCCAGCCAGCGCTTCTCGTAGACCCACGCGTAGGTCTCGGGCCAGATGCCGAACTTCTCGATGTCGTCAAAATAAATCGCGGCAGACTGGCCGCGGCGCGCCAGTTCCTCCACATACGCCACCGCATCCGCCGCGGGGGAGAAAGGCAGACGGTAGCGCAACTGTTCGGAGATCGGAAAGATGTCGAGAACGCGGCCGTCGTCCTCGGTCGTGTAGTGGCTATCGAGCTCAGCGGCAGTCTTGCCGACGCAGAGGAAGTGGTAATCATCGACGGTGGCGTAGCGCAGGCCGCACTCAGCGAGCGCCGATACCGCAGTGGAAAACCAGACGCGCTCGGTGAGCCACGCTCCCTGCGGGCGCGCGCCGAAATGCCGCTCGAGCTTGGCGGAAAGCGCCTCCAGCTGGCCGATCTGGTCGCGGTGGGGAATGGCCGCCAGCACCGGTTCGCAGTCGCCCGAGCCGAACATCTCGGCCTGGCCGCGCGCCGCCATTTCTTTCAGGAGTGCCATGTCCGCGGGATAATTGTCCAGCAGATAATCGAGCAGCCCGCCGGAGAAATGCGCCGCGAAGCGGAACTCGGGATAACCGTGCACCGTGCGCAGGAACGGCCGGTAGCAGCGCTCGTGCGCTTCGTCGAGCACCGCGGGAAAGTTTCCCTCCGGCTGGTGCGCGTGGACGCCGAACAGCAGACTGACAGTCATCGCGATAATAGCTGCGCCGGCCGCGCTCAGGCCGCGCGGCGCATGGTCCCGCCGCCTTCCGGCTCGCCGCCGCCGTGGCTCACCGGCTCCGCGAGCGCCGCCGGCGGCTCGACTTTGAGGCGGTGGTACAGATTCGAGAGATTGAGACGGAACAGGCGATCGAAACTCGCGACGCTCTGCGCCGGGTTGTGGCCGCCGAACCACCAGAACCAGTCCGAGCTCTCGCAGACCGCAAGTTGCGCCGCGGCGGCGCGTTCTTCCTGCGCGTTCAAACGTCCGCTGCCGGTGACAAGGTCGTAGGTCTGCTTGGCCGCGCACAGCAGATCCCACGCGCGGTTCTTGTCGGGATGCCCGATCCAGGTCGAAAACGTGCCGTAGACCCAGCTTCCGGCGACCACGCCCGGCAACGCGCGCGCGGTGTCGGGATAGCGCGCGATGTAATCGGCACAGGTGGTGGTGTGCAGTTCGGGATCGGCCTCGAGCAAAGTGTACAGGTCTTCGAAAAAATAATGGCCGTTGTACGGGTAGTGCTCCCACGCGTTCTCGCCGTCGAGGATGACCGTCGCCACCGCTGTCTCGCCCTCCGGCACCTGGCGGCGGATCGCATGCAACCGCGCGGCGAAGTCAGCCGCCGCGTCCTTGCCGTGCCAATGACGGTACTCGAAACCGATCAGGTCGGAGAGCTTCTCGTCGCGGAAAAACACGGTGATGCCAGGTGCGCCCTCGACGCGATACGGCCGATAGAGGTAGCGCTCGCGCGATGGCATTTCGTGCGCAGCGCGGCGCAGGCTTGCGGCGAGCACGCTTTCGCTGGCCGCAGTCCAGCGGCAGTCCGCGCCGGCGAGCAGCTTGAGGAACGCATTGGAAATCGCGCCCTCCGCCGGCCATACGCCCGCGGGCGGCGCGCCGAAGCGCGCGGCGTGGCTCGCGAGCGCGGACTCGAGTTGCGCGGTGGTGCGCGCGCGGCCGCCCGGATAGCACCCCGCGCCGGGCAGCTCGGCAGCGGGCTCGGCTTCGCGCGCACTCGCAAAATCGATGAGCAGCGGCGCGAGCGGGTGGGTGTGCGGCGTGGTCGAGAGCTCGATCTGTCCGCTCGCGGCGAGCGCGCGGTAACGCGGAATGATGCCGCGCACCGCTTCTCCGATGAACGCAACGAGCCGCTTGCGGTCATCCGCAGTGTAGCCTTCACCTTTCGTCATCAGCTCCGCGAGCAACGGCTGGCGGCGGCGTTCGGTCTCCCCGGCCCACGTCAGGTGGTACCAAGTGATGAGGTCGGCGAGATAGGCGCCGGAAAGATACGCCCGCGCCGCTTCGTCAGCCCCCTCGACGATGCGGAACAGATCGCGCAGCCGCTTGTAACGCGGAAACGGCTCGATCATGCTGGCGTGGTTGGTGCGGAAACAGCTGTCGATTATCAGCTTGCGCTCAGCGGCGGCGAGCCGGTTGAAATCCGGCGCAGCGAGCAGCCTGAGCAGCGGATCGCGCCAGTTGCCGCTGGCGAACTGCTCGCCGTAATCCTCGATCTGATCGAGCAGCACCGGCACGAAATTCACCACCGCGCGCACGCGCGGATGGCGCTCGAGGTGCGCCGCCATGTCGGTGTAATCCTTGAGCGCGTGCAGGTAGACCCACGGCAGCGTGAACTCGCCGCGCGCGTGATCGCGGTAGTCAGGCTGGTGCATGTGCCACAGGAAAATGATTTCGAGCTTGCCGCCGCTCATCCCGTCACCGCACGGTGTAGATGTGTTGTCCCAGCATCGCGGGAGTAATCAGCGTGATCCCGTTTTCGGTCACGTGAAAGCGGCGGCGGTCGCCCTCTGCATCAACCCCGGCCACGGTGCCGTCGGGAATCTCGCAGCGGCGATCGATCACCGTGCGCTTCAGCACCACGTTGGATCCGATCCTGACGTTGGGCAGCACCACCGAGTCCTCGACCACGCTGCGGGATTCGATCCGCACGTCAGAAAAAAGCAGCGAGCGGCGCACCACCGCTCCGCTGATGATGCAGCCGCCGGAAACCATCGAGTCGATCGCCATCCCGCGCCGGTCCTCGTCGTCGAACACGAACTTCGCGCACGGCAGTTGTTCCTGGTAGGTCCAGATCGGCCACTCCCGGTCATACATGTTCAGTTCCGGCACCACCTTGGTCAACTCCATATTCGCTTCCCAATACGCATCCACCGTGCCGACGTCGCGCCAATAGGCCTCGCCGCCGGAATTCGTGCCCACGCAACTGTCGGCGAAACGGTGCGCGTAGGCGCGGTAACGCGACGCGATGTACGGAATCACGTCCTTGCCGAAATCATGCGACGAGCGAGAGTCATCGGCGTCCCGAATCAGCTGTTCGTAGAGAAACTGCGCGTTGAACACGTAGATCCCCATGCTTGCCAGTGCCCGGTCCGGCAGGCCGGGAATCGGCTGCGGCTGCGCGGGCTTTTCCTGGAAGCTTATCACTCGCCCATTCCCATCGATGCCCATCACGCCGAAAGCACTGGCTTCCGTGAGCGGCACCTCCGCACATGCCACGGTCAGGTCGGCCTGATGCGTCAGGTGAAAAGCGAGCATGCGGCCGTAGTCCATCTTGTAGACGTGGTCGCCCGCGAGCACCAGCACATACTTCGGCGAATGCCGGCGCAGTACCGCGAGGTTCTGAAACACCGCGTCAGCCGTGCCGCTGTACCATGCCGCCGTGATTTGCTGCTGCGCCGGCAGCAACTCGATGAACTCATCGAAGCGGCCCTCGAGAAAACTCCAGCCCTGCTGGATATGGCGAATCAGGCTGTGGGCCTTGTATTGCGTTGCCACCCCGATGCGGCGGATGCCGGAATTAACACAGTTGGAAAGCGTGAAATCGATGATGCGGAACTTGCCGCCGAACGGCACCGCCGGCTTGCAGCGCCAGTCGGTGAGTTGTTTGAGCCGGGTGCCGCGCCCTCCGGCGAGCACCAGCGCGACCGTGTCGCGCGTGAGCTGGCTCACGAACCGTGTCGCCTCCCGCTGCGCACCCACCTGCCGATGCTTGTCGTCCACGCGGTGTTCCTCAAGTGCCATTTGATTTCCCGTCAAGGGCTACAATAGCAGTACCGGCCCGTGCCGGCACTTTTTTGGGCCATGGACACCGCGACACCTGCCCCGGACTTCTCGCGGCTCATCGCCGCCCGCGAGCACGATCCGTTTCGCCTGCTCGGCTTGCACCGCGACGGCGCAACGTGGGTAATACGCGTGTTTCATCCGCACGCTGAATCGATCGCGCTCGAAGCCAATGGCGCAGCCGTGCCGCTCGCGCGCATACAGCCAGATGGAGTCTTCGAATGGCGCGGTGCTCGCGCGCCTGCCCTGCCGTATGCGCTGCAGGTCACCGTGCAGGGGCGCACCGAGCGGCTGCACGACCCGTACGCGTTTCCCCCGCAACCGGCGACCGATGACCTGTATCTGTTCAATCAGGGGTCGAATTATCAGGCTTACCGCCTGCTGGGCGCGCAGATTGAGACGCGCCAGGGCGTCGCCGGCGTGCGCTTCCGCGTGTGGGCCCCGAACGCCGAGCGCGTTTCGGTGGTCGGCGATTTCAACCGCTGGGACGGCCGCCTGCACCCGATGGCCAACCTCGGCGCGAGCGGCGTATGGGCGCTGTTCCTGCCTGGACTCGCGCCTGCGACACTCTACAAATTCGAGATCCGCAACCGCGCGAGCGGTGCGGTGCTGATCAAGACCGACCCCTGGGCGCGAAGCTTCGAGCCGCGCCCGGCGACCGCCGCGCGGGTGAACGCACCGTCGCAGCACGCCTGGAATGATGGCGAGTGGCTGGCGCGGCGCGCGCAATGGGACTGGCTGCATGCGCCGCTCGCGATTTACGAAATCCACGCCGGCTCGTGGCGCCGCGACCCCGACGGACGCTGCTACACCTATCGTGAACTCGCGCAGCACCTGGTTCCGTACGTGCGCGACATGGGCTACACCCATATCGAACTGATGCCGGTCACCGAACACCCGCTCGATGAATCGTGGGGATACCAGACGACCGGCTATTTCGCGGCGACCAGCCGCTTCGGCAGCGCGGACGACCTGCGCGGCCTGGTAGACGCCTGCCACCAGGCCGGAATCGGCGTAATTCTCGACTGGGTGCCGGGCCATTTCCCGAGCGATGATTTTGCGCTCGCGCATTTCGACGGCACCGCGCTCTACGAGCACGAGGACCCGCGGCTGAAGGTGCATCCCGACTGGGGCACGCATGTTTTCAACTATGCGCGCAACGAGGTGCAAAGCTTCCTGCTGTCGAGCGCTCACTACTGGCTCGCCGAGTTTCACGTCGACGGCTTGCGCGTCGACGCGGTGGCCTCGATGATCTACCTCGACTACTCGCGCCGGCCCGGCGAATGGCTGCCCAACCGCTACGGCGGCCGCGAGAATCTCGAGGCCATCGAGTTCATCCGCGCGTTGAACGCGATGGCGCACCGCGAGTTTCCGGGCGCGCTGACCATTGCCGAGGAATCGACCGCGTGGCCGATGGTGTCGCGCCCGGCCTACGTCGGCGGGCTCGGCTTCTCCATGAAATGGAACATGGGCTGGATGAACGACACGCTTGCCTACCTGCGCCAGGACCCGGTGCACCGCCGTTACCACCACGCGCTGCTGACTTTCGGCCAGCTTTACGCCTACAGCGAGAACTTCGTGTTGCCGCTGTCGCACGACGAAGTGGTGCACGGCAAGGGCTCGCTGCTCGCCAAGATGCCCGGCGACAACTGGCAGAAGTTCGCCAACCTGCGCCTGCTGCTCACCTATCAGGCAACGATACCGGGCAAGAAGCTCGCCTTCATGGGCGACGAGTTCGGCCAACGGGACGAATGGTATTCGCAGCGCGAACTCGACTGGGAGCTGCTCGCGCGGCCCGAGCACCGTGGCGTGCAGCAGTTGGCGCGCGATCTCAACCGGCTCTATCGCGACATGGGCGCGCTGCACGAGCTGGATTTTGACCACCAGGGTTTCTCGTGGATCGATTGCCATGATGCCGACCAATCGGTGATCAGCTTCTTGCGCCGGGACCGCCGCGGCGCCTGCGCCATCATCGTGCTCAACTTCACTCCCGTGCCGCGGCGCGCCTACCGCATCGGAGTTCCGGCCGCCGGACGCTACCGCGAAATATTCAACAGCGATTCGCGCTATTACGGCGGCAGCGACGTCGGCAACAGCGACGGTCTCGAGGCCGTGCCCGGGGCGTGGATGGATCAGCCCGCGCAACTCGAGCTGGCGTTGCCGCCGCTCGCCGGTTTGATCCTCATACGCGCCGACGCATAAGGCCTGCTCTATTGCAGCGCGGCTTTCATGCAGGCCTCGATTTCGGCTTCGGCCTGCAGCCAGTCCTCGAGCTCGTTTCCCGGCGCAAATCCCCGCCGCTCGGCGATGAAATACGCAGCCTGTGCGATGAGCTGTTGGCGCTGCTCCGGCGCAGTCTTCGCGCTGGCCGTTTGCGGCTCAGCGCCGCGTCTTCGTGTGGCCACCTGCGCGCTTGCCGCCGTTCGCGTCGATCGAGATTGTTGCGGTCCCGGCTTGCCTCGCGTTGCCGCAGGAGTAGCAGTATTCTTGGGCATTGCTGAACTCCTCAAATAATGGATATCGATCCGGTTCAGTTTTCTTATTAATGATTATTAGACACCCGGACGAGAAAGATTGCTTGACCTTTATCAAACCAGCTCAAGACGGCATGCCAGCGCGCGTATCAACCCCAACGAAGCACGAAGGTATTATCGGGCCGGCGTTCCATGCGCGTCCCGAACTTCCGCCCTTCGCGGTTCAGCGTCTCCTCAATCCAGTGCACGCCATCCTCCGGCGCGAGGTTCACGCGGAAATGGCGGGTCTGGGTTGCCGTCATGGCGAAGCGCGCCAGGCTGCCGGTAGCGGCATCCAGGGTCGGAAAGTACATCAGGGCGAGGTCGCCACGATAGGCTTCGTAGCCGCTGATGCCCTCGTAATCGTTCAATAAGTCACCGCAGCCGTAAAGGATGGGCTTACCGCGATGGATCTCGATCGCCATTGGATGGTGGGATGAATGTCCGTGCACGATATCCACGCCGGCCGCATCGATGAGGCGGTGCGCAAAGTCACGCTGCTCCCGCGGGATGGCAAAGCCCCAATTAGGGCCCCAGTGGATTGAAGCCACCACCAGGTCGCCGGCCCGCTTTGCGGCACCCACTTGCCGGGCAATAGCGTCCACGGTCTGCGCCGAGAGATCGAGCAGGAAATTCACGCCAGGTTCACCCTTGCCTGCGGCCCAGTTCCGGGACACACCGCTCGTCTCCATGCCGAAGGCGAATACGAGTACCCGGCCCCTGCCGGGCAACTCGATCGGCGCCGGTGCGGCGGCCTCGGCATGGTCGCGGCCCGCGCCCGCAGTCCGGATACCGGCTCCGTGTAACGCGTCCAGAGTCTCCAGCAATCCGCTGCGCCCCCAGTCCAGCACATGGTTGTTGGCGAGCACGCAGCAGTCGATCTTTGCCGCGGTGAGGCAGGGGGTGTTGGCGGGATGCATCCGGTAGTGGATGCTCCTGCCCGGCGCGGCGTCGTCGCTTGCGGTGACAGCGGTTTCCAGATTGATGATCCGCGCGTGAGGGTGCACACGCTCGAGTTCCGCCAGGGCATCGCCCCATACGTAGGCAAAATCAACGGGTCTGTCGATCGTCCCTGTTGCGCGCTCCGCCAGCCCCACGTAGTCAACTGCCGAGCGCATGTAAGGCTCGAAGAGTTGCGGTTTGCCCGGGTGCGGGAGGATTTGATCAATGCCGCGGCCAGTCATCACGTCGCCGCACAAAAATAGAGTGACTGCGCGCGATTCCGCACCGGGGTGTTCATCCGGCGACTCACGCATACCGTGGCTCGTACATCACGCGGGCTGCTTCGGCGCGCAAGTCCAGCGGCCGCGGCTTCGTGGCGTGGTCCTGCGCATAGGCAACCGCCGCAACAGCGGCAGCAACCTGAGCGGCCACCTCGCGCATGCGCGACGCGACCGGAAAAATTCGGCCCTGTTCCAGATCGGCTTCGGAAATCTGCGCGGCAAGCGCCTGCGCGGCAGCGAAGAACATCTCGTCCGTAACGCGCCTCGCACCGCAGATGAGCAATCCAAGGCCCACGCCGGGGAATACGAATGAATTGTTCCCCTGCCCTGGCGCATGCACGCGCCCGCCGAACGGCACCGGATCAAACGGGCTGCCGCTCGCGAACACGGCGCGGCCGTCCGTCCATGCGTAAGCCTGCCCGGCGGTGCATTCCGCTTTCGACGTCGGGTTTGAAAGCGCGAACACGATCGGCCGCTCGTTGAGTCGCGCCATCGCCCTCAACACCGATTCGGTGAACAGTCCTCCCTTGCCGCTGGCGCCGATCAGCGCCGTAGGCTTGAAATTCTCGATGGCGGCGGAAAGGTCCGGCAGCGGTCCACGGTCCTGCGCGAACGGGCGCTTGTGCCCGGGCAGATCCTTGCGGCCCGCGATCACGAGGCCCTGGGAGTCGACAAACAGGCAGCGCTGCTTCGCCTCGGCCTCGGACCATCCCTCGCGCTGCATGGCCGCGACCACGATATTGCCGATACCGAGGCACGCTTCGCCGGCGCCGACAAACAGAATGCGCTGCCCGGAAAGCTTTCTTCCAGTGATGCGGCCGGCTGTGTACAGTCCTGCGAGCCCCATTGCGCCGGTGCCTTGCACGTCATCGTTGAAGCAGCACAGAGAATCGCGGTAGCGCTGCAACAGGCGGAATGCGCACGCGGTGTTGAAGTCTTCGAATTGCACGATCGCGCCGGGAAACACCGCCTGCGTGGCGGCGAGAAACTCTTCGAGGAGCGCGTCCCATGGCTCCGCCGTCATCCGCCTCTCACGCTCGCCGAGGTAATGCGGGTCGCATCGCAGCGGCTCGTTGTCCGTGCCCACATCGAGCGCAACGGGCAGGCAAAGCTCCGGCGGCACGCCGGCGCAGAGCGTGTAGAGCGCGAGCTTGCCGATCGGGATCCCCATGCCGTTGGCGCCAAGATCCCCGAGCCCGAGGATACGCCCGCCGTCCGTGACGACGATGATGCCGACGCGGCTGCGCGGCCAGTTGCGCAGCAGTTGCGCGATGCGCCCGCGGTGCTGCACAGCCGAAATATACAGACCGCGAGGCCGCTCATAGATCGAGCTCCACTCGAGGCACGCCTCGCCCACGGTCGGCGTGTAGATGATCGGCAGCATTTCCTCGAGGTGGTCGAGCACGACGCGGCAGAACAGCGTCTCGTTCTCGGCCCGCAGTGCGCTCAGGTAAAGGTATTTTTCCAGTGGGCTCGTCTTGCCGCGCACGCGTACCAGCACCCGCGCCGCCTGCTCGTCCAGCGCTTCCACGCGAGGCGGAAGCATCGCTTCGATGCCCAGACGCACGCGTTCATCGCGCGTGTAAGCTGTCCCCTTGTTGATGAGCGGGTCGCTCAGACACCGGGGGCCGCGGACTTCGTCAGGGCCTGGCAGGGGAGGGCTGCGATCCATGATACCTCGGGGAGCGGCGGCCGCAGCGGCTACTCGAAGCGTACCAGCGTTTCCGCGAGGGTCTCCTCGCCATAGCGCCGGATCATTTCGTCGATCTCACCGAGCAGCACGCCTTCGTCGTCTTCATCGATCGTGCCCTCGCCGATCAGCCTGGCCGTCAAGCCGCCGACCATCGCCTCGCGTATTGCACCCAGCATCGGCGCACGCGGAAACCTGGCATCGTCCATCGCCGCCTGGATGATCCGCGACAGCCCCTCGCTTGCCTTGACGGCGACGAAATCGATCGCGGGCGCTTCCTTGCCGTACTCCTCGATCAAGCGATCAAGCTCGACGAGCAGCGATGCCTCATCCTGGAGGTGCAGAAACTCGGTTTCCCGCGTCTCCGCACTGCTGCGTCCGATCAGGGCGGCCCGCACCTCGTCGAGCGTCTGCGGCGATACTTCCCGATCCGGGTCATTCATCAGCTCTTCGATGGTTTCCGATAATTCGGGGCTGATGCGCGTCGCGACATCAACGGACAGTCTGATGGCCATATAGCGTTTCCAATAGGCTTGAGGCGCCATACCCGAGACCGGGGCGGCGCCTTGCGCCCGCGCGATTCGCCTATGAAACTTTTATTTCTTTGCCTGCGGTGCCCGGCTTCTTGGGCAATGTCAGCTCCAGTACACCATCGGTGTACTTGGCCTTGGTCGCGTCCGGATCCACATCGTGGTCCAGGGTAAAGCTGCGATACATGCTGCCGTAATAGCGCTCGCTGCGGATCACCTTCTTGCCTTCTTTTTCCTCTTTCTGCTTTTTCACCTCGGCACTGATGGAAACCTCGTTGCCTTCCACCGCCACCTTGATGTCTTGCTTTTGCACGCCCGGAATTTCGGCGTGTACGGTATAGGACTTGTCGTCCTCCGAGACGTCCATCTTGATCTCGGGTTCCAGGTCACGCAAAACCGGCCTTACCATGAACCCCTTGAACATGTCGTCGAGATCACGGAACGGGTCGAATCGGGTGATTTCCCGGAATGGATCGTAACGGGAAATGTTTGCCATGTTCGTGCTCCTTCATAAAGTGCGATTCAGACGTAGAGTCCAGTCAGTCCACGCGTTGACGTACATCAACCGTGCCACTGTCGCAAATAATCTCACATCGCGGACGGCCGCGTGTTGACGAAAGTCAAAGGAGCAAACATTGACATGCCTCGACGGGACGTCACTTATCGAGCTTTACGTAACTGCATTACCTCGCTCGATCCCTCACCCCCAGCCCCTCTCCCCGGGGGGAGAGGGGAGCGTCGAGCGAATCCGAATTGCTATCCGGTTTCGTAATACTTAGTACGTGGGTTGCTTCTCCCATCGGTAAACCCGCATCGGAGGAACGTTGAGCAGCGCCACTTCAACTCGCGCCGGCCCCAGGAACGGACGCGCGAGATCCGCAACGCGCGTGCTCACCTGATATGCCACGAAACGCCCCCCGGGGGCGAGCACCGACGAAATCGCCTTGAGTATCCGCGATCCCGCGATGCGACCCATCGTGGAAAACGGGATCCCCGAAATGACCACCTCGGGAGCAGGCAGGCT